>JAFODQ010000042.1 GCA_017380615.1 Clostridia bacterium
TCTTATTCTCTTTTCATTCATCATAAAGCCTCCTTATATTTTCTATAAATATAATAGCAGTATTCTTTCGTTTTCGCAACAGGAATGTTGTTGACTTGCCAAAGAAGAAATGTTATAATCCAAAATCGTGATTTAAATTTAGGAGGAAGATGAAATGAATCTCGGCTTCGGTTTTTTCTTTAACAGCATTCTTCTCGGTGTGGGACTTGCAATGGATGCGTTTTCTGTATCCCTTGCAAATGGCTTGAATGAACCGAAAATGAAGAAGGGGAGAATGTGTGGTGTAGCAGGGATATTCTCTTTCTTTCAGTTTGCTATGCCCATGCTTGGATGGGTGTGTGTTTCGAAGGTCGCACAGTGTTTTTCTGCATTTGAAAAGCTGATACCGTGGATTGCGCTCCTCCTTCTCGGATATATAGGTGGCAGTATGCTTTATGAGGGCATAAAAAATAAGGATGCTGAAGGCGAAAAGCCTGCTGTTGGCATTAAGGGACTTCTTGTGCAGGGTATTGCCACATCCATAGATGCTCTTTCTGTGGGCTTCACAATATCAGATCATAATTTATACGAAGCACTTTTTGCCTGTCTTCTTATCGGCGTTGTAACCTTCTTTATCTGTTTTGCAGGTCTTTTTATCGGCAAAAAGGCAGGAACAAGGCTTGCAGGCAAAGCCGGAATTCTCGGTGGTGTAATCCTCATTTTTATCGGTTTTGAGATGTTTTTCACAAATATTTTCTGAAATCTTCTATTTGACATACATAGTGGTTAATGATACAATTTTTGTAGTGGTACAAGGATTGTATCTTTTTTTTACGGAGGAGGCGAAATCTTTGTCCGAACAAACAACAGTAAGAAGATATGTGGGTAGAAAAGAAACCATTGCATATGTGCTCAATGATGTTGCTGCAAGCCTTAACATCGATGATTACAAGGAACGATATATTTATGATGTTGTTAAGATTGATTTTAATCTTCTTGCCATTCAGAATGTTGTTGCCACAGCGTGGGACTCTGTAAATGACACCTTTATTGGTGTGCTTGTTGACAAAACCCGTACCCGTTGGGGTAAATTCAAGCCGTATATTCTTTTGGGCGAGATTCCGCTTACCATTCTTGGGATGTGGTATTGGCTCATTCCCTTTATCTTCCCCGACACACCGGGAAATTATATCCCTAAGTGGATTTTCTATTTTGCAATGAGCATTATCACTGAAACTGCAACCACCTTCACCGCAGTTGCCAAAACGGGCTTCTTATCGACCATAACGCCCGAGCCCCTGGAGAGGTCGCGTCTGATTGCCACAGCCAATGTGGCGTCTCATCTCGTGGAGGATTTGCCTAAGCAAGCCTTCGGTATCATATATGACCTTGTAGCAAACAAGAAAATCAATATTCATCTTCCAAAGCTTTTTGCGGGCTTTGGTATAGTTTGTGCGGCCGTTTCAGCGGCATTTGCTCTTTTCTTTATAACCAATTCCCGTGAACGAGTTTCACAGTCAATTAAGCAGCCTTCCGTAAAGCACTGCTTCAAGGCAATTGTTCATAATAAGCCAATGCTGACATATCTTATGTCATCTTTCCTTTCGGGCTTCAGCATAAGCAAGAGCCGAACTAATTTCTATATTGATGTTCTGGGCTCTGTTACATGGAAAACCATTGTTGGTATTCCGGCTTTCCCCGTTAAATTCATAAGCTACAGCTTCGTTGAGCCATTAAGAAAGCGTTTTTCAACCAAGGCTCTGTGGATATTTGAGGATGCATGGACGGATATGCTGTGGCTGACTGTCTTCGGAATAGGCTCAATTAACAAAAACTTTATGAAGAAGGGTGTAATCCTTCCGATGATGGCAATTGAAGAAATTCTTGAAATGTGCGTCTATGGTCTTCGAAGGGTTATTCCTGCGGAAATCAAAAACGAGGCATTGGATTATTGTGAGTGGAAGCACGGCTATCGATCTGAAGCAATGACAGGTGTTTCCATGGACCTTATAGGTAAGCTGCAGAATGCAGTTATGAGTGGTGTCAATAATATTGTTATGGGTAAAATCGGCTATGTTCAGGGTCAGGAAATCGGAACACAGACAGATCGTACAAAGTGGTGGATTTTCGCACTGGGAACAGGTATTCCGATTATATCATCAAGCCTTGGCATTATACCGAAATTCTTCTATCCTCTTTCAGCTGAAAGAAGACATCAGATGTATGAAGAATTGACAGAACGCAGACTTGCAATGGCAGAGTTTATGAAGAATGCAAGCGTTGAAGAGGTTGAGCAGAAGGCTCAGGATCAGCTTCAGGGTAAATTTGATTGATTATGTTTTCTTTAGGTATTGATATTGGTGGCACGAAATGTGCCGTGGTTCTTGGTAAGGATAAAGCCGGTGACAATGTCACCGAGTTTATCCTTGATAAAATAAAATTCCCCACGGATGTCAGCCGGGGTTGGCGTGCTGTTGTTGATGAGATACTTTTACAGTGCGACACACTTCTTTCCGGTAACGGTGTTTCACGGGAAGAATTGATTGGTGTGGGCATCAGCTGTGGTGGGCCACTTGACAGCAAGAGGGGAATAATCAACTGTCCGCCAAACCTTCCCGATTGGGATGGCGTACCTATTGTTTCCATCGTGCAGGAGCATTTCGGCGTAAGGTGTGTTTTGCACAATGACGCAAACGCCTGTGCTGTTGCAGAGTGGCGCTTTGGTGCTGGTAGAGGCTATGATAACCTTGTTTTTCTTACCTTTGGCACCGGTATGGGTGCAGGGCTCATTCTTGACGGGAAGCTCTATGCAGGTGCAAATGATGGTGCAGGTGAGGTGGGTCATATCCGCCTTGCAGAGAATGGTCCGGTGGGTTATGGTAAGAAGGGGTCCTTTGAGGGCTTCTGCTCCGGTGGTGGTATAAAAAATCTTGCCATGCTCACAGCTGAAGAATATCTTTCCCGGGGTAAGAAGAGCTCTCTTTTTCAAAAAGAGGAGGATATTCAGAAGCTTGATGCGAAGTTAGTGGCACAGGCAATGCACTCGGGTGATGAGTTTGCTTGTGAGGTCTATACCAGATGTGCTGAGTATCTTGGAAGAGGTCTCTCGGTTATTATTGATATTCTCAATCCCCAGGCTATTGTAATTGGCAGCATATATGAAAGAAACACGGATTTCTTTTTGCCCATAATAAAAGATGTTATCAGCAAAGAAGCACTTGGCTGCAATGCATCAGTATGTGAAATTTTACCTGCACAGTTAGGTGATAGTATTGGTGATTTTGCTGCCCTGAGCGTTTTATTCTGAGGTGTAATATGAAAAGTAAAACAGAGCTTATTATAAATGAATTGATTGAAGCTTGGCCCGCTCTTGCTGAGTGTAAGGAGGATATAGCTTCAGCTTTTGAATGCATAAAAAAATCCTATGTAAATAATGGTAAGCTTCTTGTGTGCGGCAATGGTGGCAGTGCTGCAGACAGCAGTCACATTGTCGGTGAACTTATGAAGGGCTTCAAGCTTCCTCGTAAGCTTTCGGACAGTGAGCTGTCGCTGTTTGAGGCTGTGGGTGCATCTGAGGTTGCAAAGGGACTTCAGGGTGCTCTTCCTGCAATTTCACTTGTTGGTGAAATGTCCCTCATGACAGCTTTTCTTAATGATTGCTCGCCTGAGCTTATTTATGCGCAACAGGTCTATGGTCTTATGAAATGTGAAGATGTGCTTGTGTGTCTTTCCACATCGGGTAATTCAGTGAATGTTTATAATGCAGCCCTCACAGCAAGGGCAAAACGTGGTAAGGTTATCTCAATAACAGGTCAGGCTGGGGGAAGGCTATCCTCTGTTTCGGATGTAATAATAAGACTTCCTTCAGCAGAAACCTTTCGCATTCAGGAATATACCTTGCCCGTGTATCACGCACTGTGCGCAATGCTTGAGGAAGAGTTTTTCGGAGAATAAAAAAAGATTGTTGGTTTCTGAACTGCCCCAAATTGTACGGACAGCACAAAAAAGGACCATAATGGTAGATAAAATTAAATTTTAAGCAACAAACTGATTTCGTTTTTCAAGCGGAGTCAGTTTTGTTTTTAGTTGAA
>JAFODQ010000043.1 GCA_017380615.1 Clostridia bacterium
ACGCATTGTGATATTGTCCTTCGGACAGTTTTATGCGAATAAAATAACACTGAAATCGAAGATTTCAATATCACTATGCCGAAAAGTGCATAATATCACTCTTTCCGAAGGAAAGAATATCACTTAAAATTAAAGGCGCACTTACTCACCACTTTTAGTGACAGTGTAAAAAAGTAAGAGTTAATGTAGTTTTTGCTACATTAACTCTTTTTGTCCTTTAGAGTACGACTCGGATGTAAAGCTTTTTGTTTTAGCAGAACTTAATTGTAAGAATCTTTTTGCCTGTGATTTCGAAATCTACGAAGCCGTCTGCATTGATTGTGAGAGCCTTGTCATCGAGCTCCTCGAGAGTGACAAGCTTTGCTTCCTTCCAAGCCTTGCCTGAATATGCAGGAAGCTCAAACTCAGCCTGCTGTCTTTCAACAGGTGACTGTGGCTTCTCAATTGGAGCAATGCCTCCGTTAAGACGGATGGAGTTTTTGATTGTTTTGTCAGATGGGTTGAAGAGTCTTACAACATAGCCTTCACCATCCTCGCTTCTCTTGACTGCACTTACATTGAGGTTTTCCTCTTTAAGCTCAAGGAAGGAATGAACTGTCGGGTTCTTACCGTGGGCAGTAGGAGCAAGCTGACCTGCTGTGAGGTAGAGGTTGAAGCGCTCTGACTCCTGCCATACATTTGCAGTCTCCCAGTTGCCCTCGTGAGGCATGAATGCGTAACGGAAGGTGTTCTTGCCGATGCACTGTGAGCCCTTATCCCAATCGCTGTAATTCTGCATGTCCTTTGTAACGCAGATTCTTAATGGGTATGCACGGATAAGTGAAAGAAGAAGTGTGTTATCCTCATCATCTGCAGCCTCATAAGCCTTAAGACCTGTGTTAAGAAGAGCAACACCGTTTGTGCCGTCTGAGAGGTCAACAAAGGAGTTCATTGGATGCTCTGTCATTGGTGGCTCATCGTAGAGTGAGTAATCAGGAGCAGCAATTGGTCTTGAAACCACATCGAACTGACCCTGAGAATCAGCATGAGTTGCCTTTATGCCTGTTGGGAATGCAACCTGTAAATAGTGGTCCTCGCAACGGTTATTGATTGTTGTTTCAATCTCAACAAACTTTGCACCCTTGCGAAGTGTTACGAGGCTTTCAATGTCAACCGGAAGCTTGTGTTCACTTCTTGTCTTTTCGTCAAATGCTCTCTTTTCAGGGAGAAGCCAACGCATTGCAACCTTGAAGGTTGTTTCAAATTCACCGTGGCGAAGAAGTGTAACTGTTGCCTGCTCACCGAGAGTTGTGAATGTTTCATCAATTTCAGGAGCAACATGCTGCCATGGATTGCCGATTTCACCACTATCCTTGAAGTAGCCGAGGTTCTTGTATTCTCTGCCTGTTGCTTTTTCGATAACATTGAAGGTACCATTGTGGTTGAAGGAAACCTTAAGGTACTCATTTTCCATAACATTTGTTGTCTTAACAAGTGTAACGGGAGTTGTTGCTCTTACATTATAGAGTGGCTGAATCTTGAGTGTCTTGTAGCCCATTGCAGGAATATCTGAAACCTCAGCTGCAATATAATACTGCTCTGTGTGAAGCACGTTTGCTGTATCGTTGGGGTTCTGGATGATCTGTGCATTTTCCTTATTTGAGGAAAGAATCTGGTATTTGATAACAGAGCCATCATCATCAAGGATTTTGAAGCTGTCTGCCTTCCACTCTGCAGGAATTTCAACACGAAGGTTAACTGTTTCTGTTCTCTTGAATGGTGCAGGGTTGAAGATTACAACAGCAGCATCATCACGGCTGAAGCCCTTGAGGTTGATGTCACCTGCAATATCCATGAATGCACGCTCAAATACGCACATTGAAAGCTCTCTTGCCTGTCTGTATCTTGACATAACATCTTCATAAACAACATCTCGTCCGCAAGCACCAATGCTGTCGTGTCCATGGTTCTGAAGAAGATAGTTGTATGAAAGATCAATGAAGCCCTGAGGGTATGGAGCACCTGAAAGAGATGCAAACACAGCCATAGGCTCTGCATAGTTGATGAGTCTTCTTTCTGTGTCAAAGTTTTCCTGCTTGATATATGTTCTTGCAGAAAGAATCCAACCACAAAGCTCACTTACGCTGCCCTTGGTGTATGGGTCACGCATTTCGCCCTTAAGAACAGGGGAGCTGGTGTCAAAGTTATCAATAATGCCCTGCTCCATTTCCTTGAGTGTGCTGTGGAAAACATCTGCCTCGGGAAGAGAAGCATCAAGATCTTTAACAAGCTCTACCTCACGGATATCGGGGCAAGAGGAGTCATGGCCGATTGACCAGAAACGGTGGTTTGTTGACCAGTCGCCATCCTGTTCCTTCATTGCCTGCTCGGCGCGAGCCTTGACATTTTCCTTGTGATATTCAAAGAATGGGTGTGTGTACTGGTAGTCAAGCTTCCAGTCACGGTCAATAAGCTTGAACACACCGTTGTTGTCATTCCACTTCATATCACGGTTGTTTTCGTTTTCCTGATTGAAATAAACAGGACGCTGAACAACATACCAGATGTTGTATCGGGGTCTCTTTGCAAGACGGGAAGCGAAAATTCTTGTTCCGTCAGGGCTTTCCCAATAGAATTCTGATTTTGGAGCCTTATATTCGTTGATGCCGCGATAGAATGAGGCAAAGTTAATGCCGAAGCCTGAGTAAATCTGTGGAAGCTGTGAAATCTGACCCCAGCCAAACGGTGAATAGCCTGTTTTGCTTATGCCACCCATTTCTTTACCGATTTTGTGACCGAGAAGGAGGTTTCTGATAAGAGCCTCTGAACCAACTGTGAATTCATCCGGGAGACAGAACCAGGGACCAACAGCGATTCTGCCTTCCTTGATGTATTTCTGAAGCTTCTCCTTTTTCTCGGGATATGCCTCAAGGTAATCCTGAATAGGCATTGTCTGAGAATCAAGGTGGAAATGCTTGTAGTCGGGGTTTTTGTCAAGAATGTCAAGAAGCATATCAATCATATATCCAAGCATGTACTGAGTTCTTCTTGCAGAGAAACGCCATTCTCTGTCCCAGTGTGTGTTGGATATAAAATGACATTGGATTTTATCTTTGTTTTCCATTTTTATATCTCCTTATCCTTTAATAATTTTCATTATTTCTTCAAAGTTCTGGCAGTAGTGTGTGCAAACAGCCTTTGTACCACTTGACTCAATATTACCACCTGCAATACCGATTGTGGAATAACCTGCAAGACGAACTGAGCAGGCGCCTGCACCACTGTCTTCGATGCCGACCACACGGCTTCTGTCTGCAAAAGCTTCACCCAGACCAACAATTGATGTCTCACTGTAAAGCCAGGGGTGTGGCTTCGGTGAAAGCTCACCAAGTGTGCCTACGCTACCCTTGCGAAGAGGAAAGCCTGCAGAAATGATTGCATCGTAGAAATCCTTTGGATCACCCATGCCAAGTGTCTTGAATGCCGAAAGAATTTCCGGCCAAGCCTTTTCGTAAAGACCGGAGGTAACAAGACCGATTTTAACACCCATATCCTTTAACTCAAGAAGGAAATCCTTAACGCCCTCTGTTGGGGTGAAGGCACCATCCTTGCCTCTGCCTGCCATAATTTCTTCCATCTCTCTGTGGGTGTGCTCAAAATAGAAGTTGCGAGCTTTTTCAAGAGATTCACCGGGGCAGTATTTGTCAATACAATACTGAAGGTGCTCTGAAACAGAGTGGCCTGAAACAAACGGAAGGTCAGCATCCTCAAGCTGGAATTTAGGGTTGCCGAGCATGCTTGCGGTGCTCATTTCGATAATCCATACCCAGAAATCCTCACTTCGTACAGTTGTACCGTCAAGATCCATAAGAACAGCGTTGAGAGGGTATTCTGTTTTTACGGGGTGAACGGGGTAATAAACAGGGTAGGCAATTGCAGATTTCACGCAAGCGAGTGAGTGTGTGCCGAAACTGATGAATTCAACCTTGTTATCACCTGTGGCAACAACAAATTCAACACCATTTTTGCCTGCAACAAATTTGCCGTCCTCTGTGGCTGGGAGAAGGTGGAAGCCACTGTCTGCACCAACCTCACCCAAATCGGGAATGTAAAGTGTTTTGTCAAGAAGCATATATGTATTCCTTTCTCTTTAACATAATTATACTTATATTATCATAACGAAACGATTAAGTAAATTGGTTTTTGAATTTTATTTAATTTATTTTTTTGTTTTCGTCTTGCTTAAAGTTAATGTGTATGATAAAATATCTGCCATATTGTAATATTTTCTTAAAAGGAGATTTTGATATGGAAAACAAACTTGTTTTTGGTGCTATCGGTCTTATGTTTGGTAATGCGCATCTTGAAGGTGCTCTTGCCTATGGCGCAGAGGTTGCAGCAATCTGTGACCTTAATGAGGAAACTCTCAGAAAATCAGGTGAGAAATATAACATACCTGAAGAAAAATGGACAACTGACTATCACGACCTTCTCAATAACCCGGAAATAAACATGGTTTCAATTGCTATTCCTGATCAGCTTCACAGACAGGTTGCTTGTGAATTTCTTGCGGCAGGTAAGCATGTGCTTTGCGAAAAGCCACTTGCCCTCACAAGAGAGGATATTGAGGCTATGGTGCAGGCAACTGAAAAGTCAAACGCTAAGTTTATGGTTGGTCAGATTTGTCGATTTACACCTGCTTTTGCAAAGGCAAAGGAAATTATCGATTCAGGCATGATCGGCGATCTCTATTTTGTTGAATCTGAGTATGCTCACGATTATATGAATATTGTTAAAAATGCAGACGGCTCAAAGCATTGGCGTGCTGATCCACAGCGTCACGGCCTTATCGGTGGCGGTTGCCATGCTGTTGATCTTCTCCGTTGGCTTGCAGGTGATCCTGTTGAGGTTTTTGCTTATGGTACACATAAGCTTCTTCCCACAGTTCCTTATGATGATGCAACCTGTGCACTTATGAAGTTTGATGATGAGCTCATGGGTAAGGTGTTTGTTTCAACGGGCTGCAAAAGAGACTATACAATGCGAACATGCATCTACGGTACCAAGGGCACAATTATCTGTGACAACACCTCACCGACAATGCAGCTCTTTGTTGTGGATGAAAAGGACGAAGCACCTGAAAAGCCTGAAATTATTGAAATTGATGTAAATAATCATAACTATGTTAAGGAATTTCAGGTGTTTGCAGATACAATTCTTGCAGGTGCAGAAATGGAAACAAGCGTTTATGAGGGTGCTAAAACTGTTGAGGTTTGCCTTGCGATTATAGAGTCTGCAAAGAAGGAAGAGAAGGTTAAGCCAAATTATAATTTCGGTTGATTTTCAACGAAATGAATTGTCAGAGACAAAATCGTAATTTTTACGATTTTGTCTTTTTTATGTATTGCAATTTGTGTTGATATAATGATATACTATACAAGAATATAATCGGATATTATGGTTTTGAAAAAAACTGTTTTTCCGTAGAAGAAAGGAAGATGGCTTTGGCTGAAATCAAAAATATGGATGCTGTTGCAGCTCTCGATGCCATGGATGCTCATGTTGACGATTGGCGTGATGCCACCAAGGGCAAGCAGAGAGGTATTTTCAAATTTGATGATGTTGCGGCACTCAAAATCAAAAATCTTAAAAAGAGAATCTACACAGATATCGAATCAATTCCTGCATGGAAGATGAAGGAGTGTATCTATAAGGGTGTAGGTGACTACGAATATCTTTACGATGAGTGGAAGGAGCTTAATGTTGGTGATCGTTGGGGTAACAACGGTTGGTCAGCGTTCTTCAAAAACTCATTTGATATGCCTGAGCGATTCAAGGGCAAGAAGGTAACACTCAATGTTTATTTTGGTGGTGACTCACTTCTTTCTCTTAATGGTAAGCCATATCAGGGTCTTGACCCATTCAGAAACTCTGTGCTCCTCACAGAATGTGCAGAAGGCAATGAGCACTATGATGTTGACATTGAGTCATATTATGTATGGCACTCAAACGAGTCAACAGTTAAAACACTTTCCTGCTCATTTATCGGTGTTGTTGATCCTGAAATTGAAGAAATTTACTGGGACTTTAAGGCAATCTTTAATGCTCTCTTTATGCCTGTTCACGATACAGGTCTTCTTGAGCTTATCAGAGCAACTCTTAAAGAGGCTTTCACATATGTGAACTTCGACCTTGATGGCGAAGAGTTTAAGGCAGGTCTCAGACAGGCTCAGGCAATTCTCAAAGAGAAGGTATACAACAACCCATCATACAAGTCAGAGGGTACACTTGCGCTTGTTGGTAACTCTCATCTTGATATCGTGTTTATGTGGGCATACAAGGAATATGTTCGTAAGCTCGGTAGAACTCATGCAACAATGCTTCGTCTTATGGAGCAGTATGATGATTTCATTTTCTCACAGAGTACAGCGCCTACATACATCGAGATGGAGAAGAATTATCCCGATATTTACAGACAGGTTAAGGAAAGAATCAAGGAAGGCAGATGGGAATACATCGGTGCAATGTGGGTTGAGCCCGACTGTAACCTTGTTTCCGGTGAAAGCTTTGTTCGTCAGCTTCTTCACGGTGTTCGTTTTGCTGAAAAGGAATTCGGCATTACACCAAAGACCTGCTGGGTACCCGATGTTTTCGGTAACGGCTATGCAATGCCTCAGATTCTCAAGAAGGCAGGCGTTGAGTATTTCGTAACTCATAAGATGGGTATCTGGAATGACACAAACCCATGGCAGTATAACACCTTCTGGTGGGAAGGTCCCGATGGCTCAAAGATTTTCTCCATTGTTCCACCTACACACTTCATCGGCACAGTTGAGGCAGACTCACTCAAGATGAACTGGAAGAAATACACCGATAAGGAAACAATCGGCGAATCAATGTATTGCTACGGTTGGGGCGACGGTGGCGGCGGTGTTGACACCGAAATGCTTGAATATGTAAAGAGATACAAGAACTTCCCCGGTCTTCCTAAGACACAGACATCAAAGATTGAGGATTCTCTTGCAAGAATGAAGGCAAATGCCACAGATGATAATATCCCAACCTGGAAGGATGAGCTTTATCTTGAGGAGCACCGTGGTGTTCACACAACAAAGGCTCTTCTCAAGAAGCTTAACAGATATTCAGAAAACCTTTATCGTCAGGCTGAAATGTTTGCAAGCATTGCAATGCAGTATGGCTATGAGTATCCTCTTGCAAAGCTTAACGAAGGCTGGCAGATGATTCTCACAAACCAGTTCCACGATTCACTTCCCGGCTCGCATATCACAGAGGTTTTCGGCGATCTTTGCGCAATTTATGATAACATTATTGCAATCGGTGAGGAGGTTCGCACAGAAGCTCTCAATGTGATTGCAGGCAATGCAGACGGTGCAGAGAAATATGGTAAGCCATTCGCCCTCTTCAACTCTCTCGGTGAAGCTGCAAACCAGAAGGTTGAGCTTCCATTCAAGAATGTTGAAATTTACGATGCAGAGGGTAACAAGGTTCCTTCACAGGCTTATACAAAGCTTGATGGCACAAAGGTTCTTGTGTTCATGGCAAAGGATATTCCTGCTGTTGGCTACAAGGTTTACTATGCAAAGGAGGCTGCTGTTGGTGAAGCAGCTGCTGTGGCAGGCTTCGGCAACACAGTTGAAAACGGTAACTTCAGAATTGAGCTTGATGACAGAGCAGAGCTTGTATCTATCTTTGATAAGAAGAACAACCGCGAGGTTCTTTCCGGCAAGGGTAATGTTTTCCGTCTCTACGAAGACCTTCCCGGTAAATATGACGCTTGGGATATTGTTGCAACCTATGTTGATCGTCAGTTTGACACAGAAGCAGGTAAGGTAACAGGTATCTTTGCTGGCGATGTGTTCACAGTTGTTTCAATTGAGAAGAAGGTTAATAAATCACTTGTTAAGCAGAACATTATCCTCTATAAAGAGCTTGACAGAATTGATTTTGATACTTTTATCAGCTGGCACGAGCAGGAGAAGCTTCTTAAGGTTGGCTTTGATGTTGATGTTAAGGCACAGAAGTTCACTCGTGATATTGCTTATGCAACAATTGAGAGCTCCAACTATCGCCACAATCCTTATGACAAGGCGAAGTTTGAGGTTTCTGCTCACAACTTTATTGACATGTCAGAGGATAACTACGGTGTTTCAATCCTTAATGATTGCAAGTATGGTTATGAAGTGGATGAACAGAGAATGATCATCACTCTCCTCAAGGCTCCGATGAATCCTGACCCACAGTCAGACCGTGGCGACCACTACTTCACATATTCAATCTATCCTCACGCAGGTAACTGGAAGGCTGCAGATACACTTAAGATGGGACTTGAAATGAACAATCCTGCTGTTGCAGTTGACATTAAGTCAGATGCAAAGGGCGACCTTTCAAAGTCCTTCATTAAGGTGGATGGCAGAAACGTTACTCTTGAGGCTGTTAAGAAGTGCGAGGATGAGGATGCATACATCATCCGTTTCGTTGAGAAGGCAGGCGCTCGTACAGATGTTTGTGCAGAGCTCTTTGCAGATATTGCAGAGGTTACAGAGTGTGATCTTCTTGAAAGAAATGATGTTAAGGTTGATATTGCTTCAGGCAATAAGCTCAATTTCAGAATCAATCCTTTCGAAATCAAGTGCTTCAAGATTAAGATTGCTGAATAATTTAAAATTCAGATGCACCACAGGGAATGTCCCTGTGGTGCATTTTCTCTTTTTTATTATTATTTTTAAAAATTCTATTGAAATCACAGGAAAAACAGTGTATAATGATGAAGAATAAAAATGGGTCGTAGTATAACTATGCCCAAATATCTACATTCAAAATTTCGGAGGTAGTTATGAAAAAGACAGCAAAAAGAACTCTTGCATTGTTGCTTACAATCATCATGCTTTTCAGCTGCATGAGTGCAAACGCGGCAACAACAGAGAAAACAGGCTATGAGCCACTTCGTATTTCCTGCACAATGTATGGTGATGCAAAGACACAGCGTGGCTTCACTTGGTACACAGAAAATGGTTGCGATGCAACAATCCAGATTGTTGACAGAGCAACATATGCTGCAAGTGGCTTTGATAATGCAATCACTATCACAGGCGAAACATTCAATTGGGATGGCTATTTCGGTCACAAGGTAGTTGCATCTGACCTTAAGGCAGGCACAAAATACAAATACCGTGTAGGCACAACAAATAAGGATCAGTGGAGCAAGGTTGGTACATTCGTTACTGACGATGGCGATGACAGCTTCTCATTTATCGCAATTGCTGATGTTCAGGCAAGTTCTCTTGAGAATTTCCAGGAAGCAGCTGTTGTAATGGATAAGGCAATGCAGTACACACCGGATGCTGAGTTCGTTGTTAACCTTGGTGACTTTGTTAACGATTGCACAAGTGAAGAGTGGAACTGGTATGGCGAAGCTTTCGAAAAGGCAAACACAAGCCTTACACTTGTTCCTGTTGTTGGTAACCACGAAGGTAACATCACAAACAAGCTCAATGTTGAATGGTTTACAAATACTTTCAACATTCTTCCTGGTGACGGCGCTTTGAATGGTGTTAACGGTGCTTACTATTCATATGATTACGGTGATGTTCATTTCACAGTAATGAACTCAAACGATATGTATCCAATGACAGAAGCACAGAGAAACTGGATTTATAATGATATCACAGCATCAGACGCTCATTGGAAGGTTCTTTTGCTTCACCGTGCTGCATACTCAGCAGGTAAGAACATCAACAAGCCGGATACTCTTGCAATGAGAGACACAATCATTGAGATTGTTGATGAAACAGGCGTTGACCTTGTTCTTTCAGGTCACGACCATATGTACTTCAGAACTCTTCAGGTTGCAGGCGACCAGGTTTGTGAAGATACAGTTTATGTAACAGAAAAGTTCAACGGCGTTGACACAACATTTGCAGTTGACCCTGAAGGTGCAGTTTATGCTCTTCCTTCAACAGCAGGTACAAAGAGATATGGCGTAAACGAGAACACATATGCTCCAATTATGGATGCTGCTGATGCTTGCTTCACAACAAGATCAGAAAAGGATGAAAATGGTGTTGAAACCAATCCTTATGCAGGTGGTTGCTTCGCAAATGTTGAAATCGATGGCGACAGACTTATTTACAAGGCATATGTTGTAAATGATGACACAAAGAAAGTTACTCAGGTTGACGAGTACGCTATTAAGAAAACTGTAAAGGATGATATTGAATCAACAAACCGTCCGACAGATTTAATCGGTACAATCGATGGTTCAGTAGCAAACTTCTTCACAGAAATCTTTGGTCTTATCATCACATACATCACAAAGATCATTCCTCAGTTAATCGCAGGTTTGTTCTAAGCTTAACTAAATCCGAATGTATAGAGACAGCTCTTTGAGAGCTGTCTCTTTTGTTTTGTCGAAATCACTAAATATTTCCTTCATTTTTCGTCACTTGTGGGGGTGTGGAAAGGCTGTTATTCTATTGAAAATAAATGTATTTTGTATATAATTAAAATTGAATATTAATATTGTATTCGGAGGTATTTTTTATGAGTGAAATTATCAGGGTTGGTATCATCGGCTGTGGTGGTATTGCAAATGGAAAGCATATGCCTGCACTTAAAAAAGTGGAGGGTGTAGAGTTAGTTGCATTTTGTGATATCGTTAAGGAGAGAGCTGAAAAGGCTGCTGAAAAGTTTGGTGTTGAGGGTGCAAAGGTTTATGAGGATTACAAGGAGCTTCTCAAGGATGAGAGCATCGATGTGGTTCATGTTTGCACCCCTAACCGTTCACATAGCTTTATAACAATAGATTCTCTTGAAGCAGGCAAGCATGTTATGTGCGAAAAGCCAATGGCAAAGACATACAAGGAAGCTCTCGCAATGTGCGAGGCAGCCGAAAGAACAGGCAAGAAGCTTTCAATCGGCTATCAGAATCGTCAGACACCACAGAACCTCTATGTTAAGAAATGTGCAGATGATGGCGATTTCGGTGAAATTTACTATGGTAAAGCTCTTGCTCTCCGTCGTCGTGCAGTTCCAACATGGGGTGTATTTCTCAATGAATATGAGCAGGGTGGGGGCCCTCTTATTGATATCGGCACACATGCTCTTGATATGACCCTTTGGGTAATGAATAACTATGAGCCTGAAATGGTTGTTGGTCAGACCTTCAGAAAGCTTGCTGACCAAACAAATCAGGGCAATGCATGGGGAAGCTGGGATCCTGAAAAATTCACTGTTGAAGATTCAGCCTTTGGCTTTATTAAAATGAAGAATGGTGCTGTTATCAATCTTGAATCAAGCTGGGCAATCAACCTTGCAGAATATCACGAAGCATCATATATGATCTGTGGTGACAAGGGTGGAGCTGATACACTTGATGACCAGGCTCGTATTAACTACATAAAGAATAACAGACAGTGTATTGAAATTCCTAACCTTAAGGCAGGCGGTGCAGCCTTTTTTGAGGGTCAGCAGGATGGATCACCCGCAGAGATGGAAGCATCAAGCTGGATTAACGCAATCAGAACAAATACTGACCCTGTTGTTTTGCCTCGCCAGGCTCTTTGTGTAACAAGAATCCTCGAGGCAATATACGAATCAGCAAAAACAGGCAAGCCTGTTTACTTTGATTAATGTTTGATTTATGTAATAGAAATATTTAGTGAAATGAGAGGTATAGTAATATGAAATTTGCAGTACAGTTATATTCTGTCCGTGACCATATCAATGACGGCAAAGATATGCTCGAAATTCTTGGCAAGGTAAAAGAAATCGGTTTCGACGGCGTTGAATTTGCAGGCTATTTCGGGCTTTCTGCTCAAGAGCTTCGCGCAAGATGTGATGAGCTGGGACTCACAGTTGTCGGTTCGCATCTTGGTCTTGATGATTTCCGTCCGGAAAAGCTCAATGAAACCCTTGCCTTCGGCAAAGCTCTCGGCGCAAAATATCTTGGTGTAGGTGGTGCACCACACTCAACTTATGAGGAAGCAAAGCAAACAGGCGAGGTGCTTGGCGCTGCTTCCGAAAAAGCAAAGGAAATGGGTATGGACACATACTACCACAACCACACAGAAGAGTTTGCTGACCTCAAGGATGGCAAAAATGCAATGGATATAATCTCAGGCGAGGGATGTGGACTTGAGCTTGATACATATTGGAGCTTCTGTGCAGGAATTGACAACACAGAGTACCTTAAAGCTCACAAGGATAAGATTTTCCTTGTTCATCTTAAGGATGGCGTAAATCATAAGCCAACAGCATTAGGTGAAGGTGAAAACGACCTTGCAAATGTTGTTGCAGGTGTAAATGCTATCGGCCTTGAGTGGGTCGTTCTTGAAAATGATGACCCTGTACCAACAGGTCTTGAGGACATAACACGAAGCTATAAATGGCTTAAAGAAAACTTTTAAAGGAATGAAATGATATGAAATTAGGCGTTCTTACAAATCTTCTCGGTACAGTTTCTCTTGAAGAAGCTCTTAAGTATTTTAATAGTCTTGGTCTTGAAATGGTTGAAATCGGTTGTGGTGGCTTCCCTGGCAAAGATCACGCTGACCCTGACATCCTTCTCAACGATGATAAGGCACTTGAAGAGTTCAAGGCTTTGCTGAAAAAATACAATGTTGAAATCAGTGCATTGAGCTGTCACGGTAACCCTGTGCACCCCAACAAAGAGGTTGCAGCACAGTTTGATAGTGATATGCGTAAGGCTGTGCTTCTTGCAGAGAAGCTCGGTGTTCATCAGATTAACACTTTCTCAGGCTGTCCAGGTGATTGCGAGACAGCAAAATACCCGAACTGGGTAACCTGCCCATGGCCAAACGATTTTGGTGAAATTCTTGATTATCAGTGGAATGAAGTTCTTATTCCATACTGGAAGGAATTTGTAAAATTCTCAACAGCACACGGCGTGGATAAGATTGCTCTCGAGCTTCATCCCGGCTTCTGTGTATATAACACAGAAAGCCTTCTCAGACTCCGTGCAGCAGTTGGTAAGGAGATTGGTGCGAACCTTGACCTTTCTCACCTTATCTGGCAGGGGATGGATCCTGTTGCTGTTATCCGTGCATTGGGTAAGGAAGGAGCTATCTTCCATTTCCACGCAAAGGATACCAAGATTGATGCAATCAACACTGCAGTAAATGGTGTTCTTGACACAAAATCTTATGCAGATGAAATTAATCGTTCCTGGATTTTCCGTTCAGTTGGCTTTGGTAATGGTGAAACCTATTGGCGTGATGTTATCAGCAATCTTCGTATGGTTGGCTATGATTATGCAATTTCAATCGAACACGAGGATTCACTTATGAGTCAGAACGAGGGTCTTGAAAAGGCAGTTGCACTCCTTAAGAATTGTATAATTAAAGAGGGTCTTGCAGCGGCATGGTGGATTTAAATCCACATATTTTGCCCATAGCTTGTTCTAATCCGCTCGCAGTATCAATATACAGCGTCGCGTCTTAAAACTTCGCTCTGAGTCAAAATCTGTGAATTTATAAAAATCGTAGATGTTTTGCCCATAGCTTGTTCTCATCCGCCTCGCAGTATCAATATACAGCGTCGCGTCATAAAACTTCGCTCTGAATCAAAATCTGTGAATTTATAAAAATTGTAGATGTTTTGCCCATAGCTTGTTCTAATCCGCTCGCAGTATCTGATTACAGCATAGGACCAGGGTATGTATAAATAATAATTGTGAACTTTTTATAAAACACTTGCAATTTATTTTCATTAGTGGTAAAATATTAAAAAATAGTGTTGAAAGGATGCTTTTCAATGAAAAAGAGAGTATTTTCTTTAGTTTTGGGTATTTGCCTTCTCTTATCAATGTTCACTTTCACAGCAAGTGCAGTAACTGTAGAGGTTGATAAGACACTTCCCACAATCATCAGATTCTGCCCTGGCACTGTAATCGGTGAGAAGACAAAGGAAGTTTTACCAGTTCCTGAGATTTATTCAGATGAAACAATCTATTCACAGGGTTGGGAAATTAAGGTTGTTGGTGGAGATTGGGTTCCATACACAGGCGATCCTCTTGAATTAACAGATGATGGTGCAATGCTCAGATATTTTGCAGCACCTTATTCAAACAACGAGGCTGATTATGCATACTCAAACGAGTGTAAGTTAATCGTTAAGCACAACCCAACAGGCTCATATCTTTACAGTGGCACAGATCACTGGAGAGTTTGTGCAGATTGTGGTGGTAAGGCTGGTGAAGACCTTCACACATTCTTTGACGAGGTAACAACAGCTGGCACAGTTTGTACAGTTTGTGGTGCGAAGAGAACTTCTCAGTGGACCGGTCTTGCAGCTTTCTTTGATTGGCTTTTCGCAACAATCTTCTCATTCATCGGTTAAGAATAAATTTTGATTTTAAGAAAGAGCTTGTTATAAGCTCTTTCTTTTTTTCTTTAAATTTCCTGCATTTTATATATTCAATTTCTTGACAATATTTCTATATTGGGGTATATTAAAGTGTAGCATAAATTTATTATGAAAAAGGAGTGACAGTAAATGGATTCAGGCAGTAGTGGTCATGGGCGAAGTAGCATAGAAATCCTCACAGCGACAGCAACAGCCTCTATCCGTAAGCTGTTGTAATAAATCATTTTGGTTTAAAATCAGACAATGGTAACGTGCCATTTTGTCTGTGTGTTTGTCGCTGAGTCAGAATTGGCTCAGTTTTTTTATTGCTCTTTTCGTCCTTAAGGCATATCAATCAGAAGGAGGAGAGTTTTATGACAAAAGAAGTTTTTGAAAGACTTTTATCAGAAAAGCAATATAAGGCTATTAAAAGCATATTTGATACAATGAACCCTGTTGACACAGCGGTATTGCTTCCTGAGTTTGAAGATAAGGAGCTTGTTTTACTTTTCAGGCTTATCCCAAAAGAGAATGCATCAATGGTGTTTACTTATCTTGAACCTGAGGAACAGCAAGTGCTTCTTGAAGCCTTCACAGATAAGGAAATGCAGTTCATTATGGATGAGATGTTCATTGATGATACTGTTGATGTTATCGATGAAATGCCTGCGAATGTTGTTGTAAGAATGTTAGCGGCTGCAGGTGACAAACGAGAGGCTATAAACACAATTCTCAAATATCCAGAGGATAGTGCAGGAAGCCTTATGACTCTTGAATACATCAGCCTTCATCCTACAATGACAATTGGCGATGCACTTCAGAAAATTAAGTCCCGTGGCGAGGATTCCGTTACTGTAAATATCTGTTATGTTATCAAAAAGCATAAGCTGCTTGGTACAATTTCTGCAATGGATCTTCTTACCTGTGATGATGATGAGAAAATCATTGATGTTATGGATGAAAATCTCATAACAGTTAATACACTTACCGATAAGGAAGAGGTAGCACAGCTCTTCGATAAGTACGATGTTCTTACAATTCCCGTTCTCGATCAGGAAAACTGTATGGTCGGTATCATCACCGTTGACGATGCTATTGATGTTATTCAGGAAGAGGCAGAAGAGGATTTCCAGAAGATGGCTGCTATTGCCCCGACTGATAAGCCATATCTCAAGACCTCAGCCTTTGAGCTTTGGAAAAACAGAATTCCCTGGCTTGTTCTTCTTATGCTTTCAGCAACCTTTACCGGTATGATTATATCATCGTTTGAGGATGCTCTTTCCAAGCTCGTTATTCTCACAGCATATATTCCCATGCTTATGGGTACAGGCGGTAACTCCGGCAGTCAGTCATCGGTTACTGTTATCCGTGGTCTTTCTGTGGGCGAGTTGGATGTTAAGGATGTATTTAGCGTTTTGTGGAAGGAAATCCGTGTATCGGTGCTTTGTGGTGTTTCCTTGGCAGTTGCGTGTTTTGTGAAGATTATTCTTATTGATGGAATGCTTCTTAACACAGCGGGTGTTACACACACCGTTGCATTGGTTGTTGCTCTCACACTTTGTGCAACTGTTATCTGTGCAAAGGTTATCGGTGCAATTCTTCCTCTTGGCGCCAAAATCTTAAAGCTTGATCCGGCTGTTATGGCAAGTCCTTTTATTACAACAATCGTGGATGCCGTTTCACTTCTTGTGTATTTCGGTATAGCAAAAACATTTATTTCGAGCATTTGATGGAGAAAAAATATGCAGTTAAAATTTAAAAACGGTAAAATCAGAGTTATGCAGGTAAGTGACCCGCAGGATTTGCAGTTTATAAGACCAACAATGGTCCGTATGCTAAACACAGCCTATGATAAGTATTGTCCTGATTTAATTCTTCTCACGGGTGATAATATTCTCGGTAACCACCTTTGTGATGCCCGAATCGGCACACGCCTTGTCATCAAGGACAAAGAGGGTGAGTACAATGCAATGAAGACTGCCATAGATAAGCTGGTGTCTCACATTGAGGAGCGAAAAATCCCTTTTGCAATGATATATGGTAATCACGATGATCGTAATTCCTTCACAAAAGAGGAACAGGCAGAAATCTACCGTCAATACAGCTGCAATATGGGGCTTGATGACGAAACGAGTCCTGATTGTGCAACATATAATCTGCCCATTTATTCCGAGGATGGTGCTCATATTAAATTCAATATATGGATGTTGGATTCTGCATGGCACGATAAGCAGCAGGATAAGTGCTTTGAAATCGTGAAGCCTGAGGCCATTGAGTGGTATAAGAAAAAATCAGCACAGCTCAAGGCTGAAAACGGTGGTGTGCCGGTGCCTTCACTTATGTTTCAGCATATTCCAATGATTGAACAGCTTGAGCTTGTTGAGGAGTGTGACAAGTCCTTCGAGGGTGCTGTTAAGGGTCCCGATGGCAAGTATTTCAAGCTTAAGGATGGCATAGAGGGTGTTATGGGAGAATATCCCTGCACAGTTGCTGAGAAGACAGGTCAGCTTGAGGCTATCAAGGAATGTGGCGATGTAAAGGCAGTTGTTTTCGGTCACGACCATCAGAATTGCTTTATCGGCAGCATTGATGGTATTGAGCTTATACAGACATCTTGTGCCTCCTTCCGCTGCTACGGTACACGAAATAGAGGCGTAAGAATTTTTGACATCAATGAAGATGGTACATATGAAACCACCTTCTATACATACGAGGAGATTTGTGGAAAGTCTCTTTGGAATGAGCTTTGCTATATCTGGGATGCAGATGGAATGTGGAAGGCTAAAACGGCACTTATTGCAGGTGGTGTGCTTGCGGCAGGTGCTGCGGCAACGGTTATGGGCTTGTTACTCAAAAGATGATTTGTGGAGGTTTACCTATGAATGGTGTGAATGTTATTTCTCACAGAGGTGCAAATCAGGTTGCACCACAGAATACAATTGCGGCATTTGAAAAGTCAATTGAAATCGGTTGCGATGGATTTGAAACAGATGTACATCTCACAAAAGATGGTGTGCCTGTTATCTGCCACAATTTCACTATTGATGAAACCTCAACGGGCAAAGGTGCTATAAAGAATATGACGTTGGAAGAGCTTCGTCAGTATGATTTTGGCAAGTATAAGGGTGCCGAATTTGAGGGTGAAAAAATCCCCACAATGGATGAATTCTTAGAGGTAAGCAAAAAGATGTGGGATAAGATGAAGGTTCTCAACATTGAGCTTAAGAGTGAAAAATTCGGTGAAGCAGGCACAGCCATTGTTGAAAAAACGATAGATGCTGTTAAAAACCATGGTCTTTTTGATAAGCTGCTTATTTCAAGCTTTGACCCTGCAATCCTTGTGGTTTGCAAAAAGGTTGATCCGAAGTGTAGGACCGGTATTCTTTACAGTCCTGATAATCTTGTTTCTCTTAAAATAGCTCCGAGACCCGTGAGCTTTTGCAAGGAAATTGGCGCAGATGCTCTTCATCCTTTCTTTATGTATGTTACAAGGCTTTACGTGGAAAGGGCTCACAGGGCAGGTATTCAGGTGAATCCCTGGACAGTCAACAAGGAAAGCACTGCAAGACATCTCATAAAGCTTGGTGTTGATGGCCTTATTACAGATAACCCGGGTCTTATGAATCAGATTCTTTCAAAGTAAAAAAATCCTCTGTGATTGAGAATCACAGAGGATTTTTTGTTGTTGTGAAATCGGCTTAACCAATCATATCGCTGAAGCCTGCGCCACCGAAGAATACATAAAGTACCTGGCTGAGAATGTAAACAAGATCCATAAGAAGATAGCTGAAATCAAGATATGCTGTGTTCTCCTTTGGCTCATAGTTATCAAGCTCACCACTTTCATAAGCTTCAATTGTGTCGCAGATATCATAGAAACGTCTTTCTGCAGCTTCTGCTTCATAAACATCTATAACAGTGTTATCAAGCATTTTAACAACCTGGTTGATTGCTGCATCAAGCTCAACCACATAAGCTGTGGGAAGGTTTGATACATCATATTCCTGCATTTCAGCAACATCCTTCATAAGACCTTTAACCTTACGAGCGTTGTTGAACTGAGGGAATACATCCGGATAAGAGTGAACACTTGTGAAGTTGCTGTCCATAAGGATTGAGGAAGCAAGCTTCATGAACACATCGTTGGAAGCTGAGCTTTCATGGGACTGCTTGTAGAAGTAGAATGTTGATTCTGGAAGGAGACCTGTGCGAACATCAATAAGATTCTGAGGATCCTTGTGGTTGTGGTTTGCAGGGTCTGTGCAGTGGTCAAGCTCTGCAGGTGTTACATAATCGGCAGGAAGCTTAACATCGTTATTTACGCCGTAAGCACCCATTGATGTTGAATCAAGCTGAATGATACCGTCTGCGGGCATATCATCCCAAGAATCAACAAGATGGAAGAGAGGGATATTATAGTCAACGATGTCGAAAATAAGAACACCTTCAGCCTGAGCTTTAAGAATGTTTGCGTCAGAATTGAGCTGTGCCTGGTAGAACCAATCTGTCTGCTCTACAATATTTTTAGTGGATTCATCTGAAAGATAGATTGCACGAGCACCCGGATAGTTCTCTGTTGGGCAAAGACCCCAAAGACATGTTGAATAACGGGCATAGTCTCTGATGAACACATCAAACACTGTGTCAAGAAGATTGTTGAGGTCAGCGTTAGGGAAGATACGAAGAGCAACATTGATTGCAGCGCTTACCACATCATCCTTGCCGAGAAGGGCAGGAATCATATCACGGTAAATTTCGTAATCCTCGTCAATAAGACCAAACTCCATGATTTCACCAACAAGAGTTGAACCGTTAAGTGCAGGAACTGCAAAAACGATCTTGTTGAAGTCTTCAGCTAATGATCTGCCTTCTTCGGCATAAATCTGCATAACTGCATTGAAGACGGAGCCACCCTGGCTGATTGGAACGATGTTTACCTTATCATAGCCTGAGTCTTCTTTAACAAACTGAACATAATCACAAAGTCTTTTAGCAGTGCTGATCATATTATCAAGTGATGGATATGAGAAAACATAAAGCTTATCTGCACCTGCATGCTTGATGTAATATTCCATTGGGAAATGGTCAAGGATAGTTTCCTGATCGTGCTTTGAAAGACCATCGAAGGAATCATTGTAGGGTGTAGCACGGATATCGTTGATGAACTGACCGTTTTCATCAAGCTGCTGCTTGCCTAATAATGTCTCACAGAGAATATCTGCAACAGCATTAGCAGCCATCTGGTCTTTGTCTTCCTGATCGATAACGAGGTTTGCAATTGGTAAGAGAGCTTCTTCAACTGCCTTTGCAATGATTTCTTCTGTTGTGTCAAGGAAGAAAGGCATTTTATAAGGCTCACCATTTGC
Source organism: Clostridia bacterium (assembly GCA_017380615.1). Lineage (GTDB taxonomy): Bacteria > Bacillota > Clostridia > Oscillospirales > Acutalibacteraceae > DTU089. The sequence continues at coordinate 19,728 of JAFODQ010000043.1, forward strand.
GTTAAGTGCCACATTACCGTTTTCATCGTAGTACTTGGTTTCGCTCTGGAAAAGACCCGGAACGATGATTGTTGGAATAACATCGTCATCAACAGGTACATACGGTGTTTCGCCACCTACAAGTACTGCACTTGCGCTTGTTGCAAAACTACTTGCAAGTAACATAACAACAAGTAATAATGCAATGAGTTTTCTGCATTTTTTCATAATATACAATCCTTTCACATTTGGTGTGATTATACAAATATCATTGTAGCAAAAAAACATGAAATTGTAAATATTTTGTTAACATTGAAAGTGACAAATTTTAATACAAATATATGTATAATATTACCCGTTTAAAAAATTGCAATCCGGTGATAAAATAAAATGCAGGATATATTACAGAGGAGAAAGCAAAAATGATTTTATCTCAGACAACTGCATGTGCATCCAAATTCGGAGATGAAGAGGCAATACGGCTCATAGCGCAAGCTGGTTTTGATGCAGTGGATTTTGATATGAGCAATCTGCGAAATGAAAAGGGGATATTGTTGTCACCAGACTACCAAAAATATATTACTGCCTTGTGTGACGAGGCAAAAAGAAATAATGTTTTCTTTAATCAGGGTCACGCTCTCGGCAGCTTTCGTCATCCCGATAGAGAGGTAGCACGAAGGGTTCTTGTTGAAAGGAATATCAGAGCTCTTGAAATAGCAGGGTTGATGGGTATAAAAACACTTGTTATTCACCCGATCGGTACAGGTGATTATATCGGTAATGAGCAATGCTTTTTTGAGGAGAATTTAAAATATTTTCAAAGCCTGTTGCCGTATGCATATAAGCACGGAGTGAAGCTTGCCTGCGAAAATATGTGGTGTGTTGATAAGAAAAAGGGTGTTCGCCTGGGCAGTGTCTGCAGCAACCCTTATGAACACGCTTATTATGTGGATGCTGTTGCCGATCCTATGCTTGTTGCCTGCCTTGATGTAGGTCACAGCAGCCTTTCCGGACGAGAGGCGCAGGATTGCATCAGAGTTCTCGGCAAAAGATTGGGTGCTCTTCACATTCACGATAACGATTATCTTGATGACATGCACACCCTTCCCGGACTCAGTGAAATGAATTGGGATGAAATTACAAAGGCACTTGCTGAAATTGAATATGAAGGCGATTTCACATTGGAAACAGATAGCTTTTTTGATTCCTTGTGCACTGTGGAGGAAACACAGTGTGGCTTGAAACTGGCTGAGCTTATAGGCAGAAAGCTTATATACAACATTGAACAATACAAAAGTGCCGGTAAATGATTACGGAAATTGATAAAACCGAGGTCTTGTCTGAAC
>JAFODQ010000010.1 GCA_017380615.1 Clostridia bacterium
AATTCCTTGTTCAATACAGGAGTTATATATAATGTATATACAGAAGCAGGTGTTTTCACTTCATCAGGCTCAGGTCAGGTTTACTATGTTGCAGATGATGCTATGAATACTATTTGTCTTTTCTTTTGAGGTGTAGTATGGATAAGTTAAAAATAGAAAAAGCAGTAAGAGATATTCTTGAAGCAATTGGTGAGGATCCTGACAGAGAAGGTCTTCTCGAAACTCCTAAGCGTGTTGCCAATATGTATGAGGAGGTTTTCTCAGGTCTTAATGAGGATGCACACGACCATCTCAAGCTTTTTAATGAAAAGGGCAATGATGAAATGGTTATCGTGAGAGATATACCCTTATACTCAATGTGTGAGCATCATCTTCTTCCCTTTGTAGGAAAAGCACACATTGCATATATCCCATCCGATGGTCGTATAATCGGACTTTCGAAGCTTGCGCGAATCGTAAATGTTTACGCAAAACGCCCACAGGTGCAGGAACGTCTTACAACGCAGATTGCAGATTTTCTTTTTGATGAGCTTCAGGCGAAGAGCGTTGCTGTTATTATTGAGGCAGAGCATCTTTGTATGACAATGCGTGGCATCAAGGCAGCAGGCTCACAGACACAGACCTCTGCGCTCAGGGGCACAGCCCGAAGCGATGCCCGTACAAGGTCAGAGGTAATGTCACTTCTTTTGGGTGGTAAATAATGTTTTCGTTTGATAATTTTCTTGCGGAGAAGCGTGGGCCTCTTGTTATGGGGATTCTGAATGTAACACCGGACTCATTTTCCGATGGTGCCCAGGCCTTCTCTCGGGAAACAGTTATTGCAAAAGTTAAAAGCTTGTGTAACCAAGGCGCCGATATCATTGATGTTGGCGCTTGCTCTACTGCACCGGTAAATGATTTGGCTTCCGCGGAAGAGGAGCTTCGCAGATTGGAGATGTTTCTTCCTCTCGTGTTAAGGGAAAGCACGGTACCTGTGTCGATAGATACCTTCAGACCTGAAATTGCACGTTACGCTGTGCAGCTTGGTGTGAGTATAATCAACGATGAAAGTGGAGCCTTTAATGAAGAAATGGCAGCTGTTGTCAAGCAGTATGGTTGTGGCTGGATATTTATGCACACGGGAGACAAATCATCATCTCAGGTGGCAGAGTATAAAAATGGTGTTGTGCAGGATGTTCTCAGTTTTTTCGGGGAAATGAAACGACGTGCAACAGAAATGAACATTGCGCTCTGTCAGCTCTCGTTTGATTGTGGGATCGGCTTTGGTAAAACACGTGATGATGATTTAACACTTCTTGCAAGCTGTGATGTTTTATCGGAATATTCACCGCTGCTTATAGGTGCATCGAGAAAACGAATTATAGGCGCTCTCACAGGGATAGATGTCCCGTCAGAACGGGTGGAGGGCAGTGTTGCTGTGGCAAAGCTTGTTGCCCAGGATGGTGCAGAAATTCTCCGTGTTCACGATGTTGCGCAAACAGTTGAGGCAATCTCAAATATTAATAAGGGGAATATATAATGGAAAAGATAATTATCAAAGGTCTTAAGCTTTTTGCATACCATGGTGTCAATCCGGAGGAGAAGGTGGATGGTCAGAATTTTGTTCTTGATATTACTGCACTTCTCAACGTGGACAAAGCAAAGCAAACTGATAACATTAATGATACAGTAAGCTATGCCAGAATTCTCAAAACAGCAAGAGCAGTTTTCTGTGCAGAGAAATATGATTTGATTGAAACAGCAGCCAATAAGGTTGGTATGGCAATAATGAATGAGTACCCCACAATTGATAGTGTTACAGTTTTACTTATGAAGCCTGAAGCACCGATTAAGGCAGAGTTTGAATATGTGGCTGTGGAAGAAACAATAAACCGTGAGGATTTGGTATGAAAGCAGTTTTAGGTGTTGGCACCAATATTGGTGACAGGTATAAGAATATTGAGGCTGCAACAGAGAGTCTCGGTCTTGTTCCGGGTATAACTGTTCTTCGTAGATCTTCTGTGTATGAAACAGAGCCATGGGGCTACACGGAGCAAAGAAGCTTTTATAATAATGTAATAGAAATAGAAACATCTCTCACACCCAATGCACTTCTCGGGGTCTGCCTTGGCATTGAAGCGGCAATGGGCAGAGTCCGTGAATTCAGAAATGGACCAAGGGTTATTGATATAGATGTGCTCGTGTATGAGGATGCCTCATCTGATACACAGGAGCTTGTTTTACCACATCCTCGCATAGGGGAAAGGGGTTTTGTTCTCATACCTCTTAAGGAGTTATATGAGGATATGAATGTATTGGGCATTTCATACAAAAAATGTTACCTTGATATAGTAAATACCGACACAGCACATAAAGTCGAAAAAAGTTGAAAAATCGTATTGACTTTTAATGCGTGTGGTGATATAATTCAAAACCGTCGGCGTCGGAAAGACGAAGACACGAACCTTGAAAAGACATTGAAAAAAGCCAGAGTAAGAACGAAAAGGCGGAGGGGAAAACGAAACGCCCGGCGCTGTGTAAAAGTTCTGAAAAAAAGGCAAAAAAGATGTTGACAAGGGAAGATGATTGTGATATTA
>JAFODQ010000044.1 GCA_017380615.1 Clostridia bacterium
AGATTTACCCTTTTTGTAGCTTCTGAGCATCATATTATCAGTGATACCCATATTACCTACAAGACCCATACCAAGTCTGTCCTCGGGCACGAAGGAAAGCCTTACGCCCAGATTACGGATTTCAATGGGAGTTTTGTTGCGGAGATTTTCAGATGCACTTGTCTTTGGGTCATTGTAAAGAATTTCACCACCGGAAAGCTTCTGGAGACCTGCAATTGCTTCAAGAAGCTCACGCTGACCGGAGCCTGCAATGCCTGCAATGCCGAGAATTTCGCCTGATTTTGCTGTGAAGGATATATCGTCAAGAACCTTGACGCCGTCTGCATTGAAGCAATCCACACCCTTGACAACAAGCCTGTCCACAGTGTCGTGAGGCTCTGTTCTTTCAATGTCGAGAGAAATCTTCTCGCCCACCATCATTTCTGTGAGGCTCTGCTCTGTTGCATCCTTTGTTTCAACAGTGCCTATATATTCACCCTTGCGTAAAACTGAAACACGGTCTGAAATTTCAAGCACCTCGTTGAGCTTGTGGGTGATGATTATGATTGCCTTTCCGTCCTCCTTCATTCTGCGAAGAACGCTGAAAAGCTTCTGTATCTCCTGAGGAGTAAGCACGGCAGTTGGCTCATCGAGAATGAGGATATCGGCACCTCTGTATAGCACCTTAACGATTTCAACGGTTTGCTTCTCGGAAACACTCATATCGTAGATTTTCTTTGAAAGATCAATATCAAAGCCGTATTTATCGCAGGTTTCCTGGATTTCCTTCTTGGCATTTTTGAGATTGAATTTTTTACCACTTATGCCAAGGGTAATATTTTCAGTTGCGTCAAACACATCAACAAGCTTAAAATGCTGATGAATCATACCGATTTTCAGATTGAAAGCATCCTTTGGAGAGCGAATGGCAACCTCTTTGCCATTAACGAGGATAGTGCCCTCGTCGGGGAAATAGATACCCGAAATCATATTCATCAAAGTGGTTTTGCCGCTACCGTTTTCACCGAGGATGGAAAGAATTTCCCCCTTGTTAACAGTGAGATTAACGTTTTTGTTTGCAATAACCTGGCCGAATGTCTTGGTGACATTTCTGCACTCCAGTGCAATATTGCTCAAAATGAACACCTCCGTGTCAAATGTAAAAGTTAAAGCTCAAAGTGTTTGAGTCCTTGAATTTTAACTTTTAAATTTGAAAAGGAATAGGCGAGGGATGCCCCGCCTATTCCGAGGATTTTGTTAAAATCAGAACTTTTCGTTAAGACGAGTGATACCGTCAACAGCAAGGTCGAATGAAGGAGCAGAGATTGCTTCTGATTCGTGGAAGTAGCCGTCGTAAACGAGGTCACTGTCAGCAACCTTTTCGCCACCAACTGTGAAGTTGTTAACATCGAATACCTTAAGAGTACCAGCCTTCATGTCAGCGATAGCCTTGTTAAGTGCATCGATTGTGCCTTCTGCGATAACATCCTGGTTGAGACCTGTAAGAACAACAGAGCCTTCATCGATACCACCACACCAGTTAGTTGCGATTTCCTGGTTTGTGTTTGCACACTTGATGATGTAGTTGAAGTAAGGAGCCCAGTTGATTCTTGAAGAAATCATGAATGTTTCAGGACATGAATCGTATGTGCTGCCGTTGTAAGAAACGTTAGGAATACCTGCAGCTTCACAAGCAGAAGGAGCACCCATTGAGTCAGCGTGCTGTGAAATAAGAACACACTTGTTAGCGATGAGAGCTTCAGCAGCGTTCTTCTCTTCTGTTACATCATACCATGAGCCTGTGAACTGAACATCCATTGTAACTGATGGGCAAACAGATTTTGCACCAAGATAGAATGATGTGTAACCGGAGATAACCTCAGCGTATGTGAAAGCACCAACATAACCCATCTTAGCCTGGTCAGCTGTGATTGTGCCTGCTTCGATCATTTCGTTGAGCTTGAGACCTGCAACAATACCTGCAAGATATCTGCCCTGGAAGATAGAAGCAAATGCATTGTGGTAGTTAGGAAGCTTTTCGTCAGCAGCTTTGAAGCCTGTTGCATGGCAGAATTCAATATCAGGATATTCCTTTGCAGCCTTGATCATGAAATCTTCGTGACCGAAGGAGTTAGCAAAGATGATGTCGCAACCCTGTTCTGCAAGGTCCTTGGCAGCTTCGTAGCACTCGTTACCTTCAGGAATGTTTACCTTGATAACATACTGAGCCTCTGTGAGACCGAGAGCTTCGATAACAGCATCAGCACCGTCGAGGAAGTTTTTGTCATAAGTTGACTTCTCGTCATGTAAGCAGATGAAACCGATCTTGAAATCTTCAGCGATTTCGTAATCCTTTACGATTTCAGCAGCAGGAAGAGGAGACTCACTCATGCCAAGTGTTTTGGGTTCTTCGTTCTCTTTGCCACCGCAAGCTGCGAAGCAGCCAATAACCATAGCGAGAGCAAGACAGAGAGCAAGAACTTTTGCGAACTTTTTCATTGTCATTACCTCCATATAGGAAATTTTATTTTCAGCAATCATCACTTCTGAAGGTGATTTTACCATCCTTCATGCTGTCGATTATTGCTAAAGACCTTAAATTATAGCCCTTTTCACGAAGAGCCTGTCCACCGGGCTGGAAGCCCTTTTCAATGGCAATACCGATGCCCACAACCTCTGCCCCTGCCTGATTGAGGATGTCAAGGAGGGCGTTACAGGCGTTGCCACCTGCAAGGAAATCATCGATTATAAGCACCTTATCATCTTTTGAAATGTATTTTTTCGATACAATCATTGTGTATTCCTTGCCGTGTGTGAAGGAATAGCTGTGGGCAGAATAAACATCGTCACCCACATTTTTGTGTTTGGCTTTCTTTGCGAAGAGAGCGGGCAAAGCGAGATATTTTGCTGCAAAAACAGCAATTGCAATACCTGAAGATTCAATGGTCACAACCTTTGTTGCGCCACAATTTTCAAACAGACGCTTTATTTCCTTGCCCATTTCGTCAAGCAATTCAACATCCATCTGGTGGTTGAGGAACATGTCCACCTTGAGAATATCGCTACCTATAGCAATGCCCTCGTTTTGAATTTTCTCTTCCAAAAGCTTCATTTTCTTTACCCCATTCATAAACGAATACAATGTGATTATACAATAATAAGTCAAGGGTTTTCAAGGGCAATTGAATGTTAATATTTTTTTCGTGAGAATGTATAAAAATGAGAGCTTTTTTTTATAAACAGTAACAATAGAATATGATTTTTCATACAACGAAAAGTTGCACAAACAACAGTTAACAAAACTCTTAATGGACACCAATTCAGTGTTAAAAAGTAAAGCTGAAAAGCTTTACAGTGCGTTTTTGATGATGTGTGCATGTTTTCATTATAAGGATTTAAAAATGTGATAAATCGTGTAAAATAGCCGATTATAATGAATTATACATCACCTGGATTTGTAAAGAGAATATGCTTTACAGTGTGGTTTGTGCAAAATTAACAATTAATTCGGAGTTTTAGCGAGAAGACCTTTACCGATACTCCAAGCGAAACCTGAACGGAGCTCTTTAATGTCAGCAAGGATATAGTCAATTTTGTTTAATCTTAATTCACCAACGATGGACAAGTCGATTGTGTCCATGTCAGCTAAAAGATCGTTATCGACTAAGTCAAGAGCCAATGTAGCTA
>JAFODQ010000045.1 GCA_017380615.1 Clostridia bacterium
ATTGATTTCATCCCAGACCACATTCGCAATTTCAATATTCTCATTGTAGCTGCGTGCAAGCTTCTTTTCTGCCTTTGTCATACCCTTGGTGATAGCTGCAGGTGCTTTACCGTGGTTTTCCACAGCATTATCTATAATCTCCTTTACCTGCTTCCAGCTTTCTTCAGAATAAATTCCGTTTGCTCTGTCCTCAAAGAAGGAGCGCATACGCAATACATCTATCATTGCCTTCTGCTTAACCTCTGTAAGATCATAGAAAAAGAATGGAATAACATTAAGCGTTGCACCGATTACAGATGCGATTATCAGCACAGAGCAGATTGACTGGAATAAATCTCCGTTATAAAGCACATCGTAAACATTATCTGCGCTATATCCCAGCTCCACAGCCTTCTGCGCATTGAGCCCTGCCTTCTCATAAATGGCAGGAAGCACACCTGCTGTTGCAAGCGTTATCACACTTCCGATCAGACCCACAGCCGAAAACATTCCATCTATTCTGTGGCCTGTTATGTATTGCTGATAGTCCCTTATATCTGCATTAAGGCTTGGATTCATAAAGTGGCCAAGAGATGTGAGAAGCTGATTCACAAAAATGAAGGCAACAAGAATCCATATCATGCCTGCACCCTTCATTCGCACAACAGGAAGCATAAGAGCAATGAAGATAATGTTCATAACATTGCTGAATATGAGCACCCTCTTTTTGCCAAAGCGTCTTATGAGCACAGGTCCGAAAATATTCGGCCAGAGAGAGGCATTGCCCACAATTGCCGTAATAATACCATACTGTGCAGCAGAGCAAACCTCCTGATAATTATAAAGCCAACCAAGAATTGTACCGAAGGAGCCTTCAAGAAAGCCAATCCATCCTGCAAGAGATACAATCCAGAAATATTTATTTCCTGCCACAGCCTTAAGAGCATCCACAAATCCGAGCTGAATAACTCTGTTTTTAGGCTGAACAATTCTCTCCTTTGTGTTCACATAAATGAGCACAGAAATAAGGAAACCAACAGCGAGCATAGGTGGATAAAGAACCCTGTAAACTCTCATATCATAAAGAGTGTTGTCGCCCGTTATGAGCTTTGCCACAATGGGAAGAAAGATGCTTGCTATGGACGGGGATATGTTTTCAATTATTGACTTAACAGCATAGATATCCGTTCTTTCAATGGAATTGGGAGAAACCACATTAACAATGCTGTCGTTGGCGTCCACAAGAAAATTATAGAAAAACTGAAAGCCTATATTAAACAGCAGAACCACTATGCACTTTGCGAGCATTGACATATGCTCATATGGCATAAGAATAAAGCCTGTGCCGAGAATCACTGTTGGGATACCCATTGTAATGATATATGGACGGTATTTACCCTTCATGCTTCGGGTGCCGTCAATCATTCTGGCACGCACAGCCGTGAGAGGGAAGCCCGAAAGCACACTTATAATGTAGATTGTGTAAATCATTCCCGGAGGAATGCCGATAGTGTTACCAATAAGTGTGTTTCCCACGCTGAGAATCATGGTATTCACACAGTACATAATGAACTTTATACCGATTCCGCCCGCTGCAAGAGATGCTATCTCCTTAAACGGAACGAAGCGACCCTCAGGTGGATTCCTCCAGTTGCATTTAACCTTATTTACAAGCTTTGATATTTCTCCAGCCATTATTTCACCACACAAGTGTTGTAACAGAGCGGGGTGTTAATAAAACCTCACCTGATTCAACAGTTCTTTCACTTAAATTATTATCATTATCTGTCACTGCAACAAGCACACACTTATCTGCAGGAACAGTAACCTTCTTTTCCAAGGTGCTCTTGTTCACAACAACAAGCACTGTTTTGCCCTTATCCTCAAAGGCTGTCACAAGCACATCCTCATCCTCTGAACAAGCCTCAATGCGCACTGCGCCTCTGTTAAGATAACGGGTGTAGTTCCCCGTAACATAGAACCTCTTTGTTATTTCAAAGGTCTTTTCAGGAATATTTATGTAAATAAGACCATCGCAATAATCCACCTCCGACACAGCAATCCAATGCTGCCAGGAGGACGCACCAAGAATAGTGAAATCCTCATACATAACAGAGGCTGTTACAATTGCCGAATCCATTCCGTAATCTCTGCCCCCCTGCATATGAGTCCACTCACTCATTTTAACGGGCACTCCGGGATATTTTCTATCCATCCATCTTCTGAAGCGTCTGACAAAAGCAAGGCGATCATTGAGAAAGGGAATGTTCACGGGAATGGGTACAGGAAGACAATAGGAATGCACATCCACGCCATCAAGATGCTTTCTTACACACTCGCTTTTAAGAAGCTGACGGGTGTAGCTTTTGTTAAACCACCTTAAATCCCCTGATTCTGCGCCTGAGAGCCTGAGTCCTTTAAGCTTCGGTCTTTCCTCAAGCGATTCTGCGAAGACCTCAAACACCCTTCGCACACTCCTTGGTCTGTAAAAGCAGCCCTCCTGACCACCATTCCAGACCCAAATCGGCTCATTCACGGGAGAAAGATATTTAATTGGTAAGCCCTCTTCCACAAAGTGCTCTGCAACATCAAGACAGTATTCTGCAAATTCCTTGTAGTACTTTTTATCTATATTCTCGTGAAAGAGCTGATGCTTTCCGTTATGCGTCATTCCGTTTTTTGTGAGGCGCTCAATGGGTGAATTCACAAAGAGCACCACCTCATCTGCACCATATTCAACACACTTTTTCATCATATAGACAGCACCGTCATCACGATTCCAGTCATATTCACCGGGAGAAGCTTCAAAGCACTCCGTTGCTCTTAAAAGCTGACTGAACTCTCCCTTTCCGGAATGCACAGAGCCACCACCGATATTATAGCGATAAATGTGCATACCAATGCCCTGCTCCTTGCTGTAAAGAAGCTGAGCAATTCTATCCCTCACGGGCAGGGAAGAAGTGGTGTCAATATGCTCCCACTTGCCAACAAGCTGTGCCCACCAGGCACCACTTGCACCAATCCCTTCAAAGGATTGATGCTTCTTGTTTCTGTCAAGCTTAATGGTCATATCAGCACCACCTTATTATTTAATATTTTCTTGAAAGAGAAGCCTCTGCCTCTTCGCGGGAAATTTCACCCGCATTACACTTTGCCATAATCTGAACATCCTTATCCTTGAGATTATAGAATCTCCACACAAGGTATGATGCAAGATATCCGATTGACGGAATAAGTGCATAAATAAGCCAGAATGCATCAAGGGCATGGGGTGTCTGTGTTACGCCGAGAGCTGTAAGCTCATCAAAGTTTGCCGCCTCAACATTAACCCAACCAACTGCCTCAAGACCAAGAAGGAATACTGACAGCGCACTTGAAATTGCTGCTGTGAGCTTAACCATAAAGGTCTGAATTGAGAATGTGATACCCTTTGCATCAATGCCTGTTTTAAATTTACCATACTCGGCACAATCGGGTGTGAACATAAAGAGCATAACGCCCATTGTTGAAAGAGGAATTGTCCTGATTGTGTTTATTATAAAGAAGTTTGTGAGACTCTGATAGCCCACAAGCCACATAATAACACCTGTGATAACCGTAAGAAGCACACTGACTCTGAAAACAACAATCTTATCAAACCTGCGCACAAGCTTCGGGACTATGAGTGCTCCGATCAAGGAGAATGGTGCCCCCACAAGGCCAACAAAGGTTGTGAACAATGTATCGTGGAATAAATAGTATGAAGCAAGAACATTGAGCGCATTCACATAGTTAACGCTTGAATAGAAGAAAAATCCGCTGTAGTAAAGAAGAAGATATTTATTCTTGAAAAGATATCTGAACATCTTCCCCAAAGAAAAGCTTTCCTCTTCAACAGGCACAATCCTCTCTTTGAGACCGAAGCAGGCAGGCACCATTGTAAGAAAACCGATAATTGCGCACACAACAACAGCAATTGTGTAATTGCTTCCAACCTCTTCACTGACAAAGGTGGTAACAATAAGCGGACCGATGAAACCGCCAACGCCACCCCATATGCTCTTATAGGACATCATGCTGTTTCGTTCATCAACATTATCTGTCATTGCAGTAATGATACCGTAAATGGGCACATCACAAAGAGTGTAAACAGTATCCCACACAAGATATGCAGCAGCAAACCAACCAAGCTGCACTGCCTCCGATGCTCCGCGAGGAATTGCAAACATAGCAATGGTTGCCAGAGGAATAAGAACAAGGGATATTCTCAGCCAGGGAAGATATTTCTTTCCGCTTTTAAATTTAACGGCATCGAAGATAACTCCGAAAAGCGCATCATTTATAGCATCCCACACCTTAACAGCAAGCATTACACCTGCAATTTTAAGCAAGTCCACACCAATGAGTGCAAAATATGTTGTAAGACAGTTTGAAACAATGGCGTAGAAAATATTCTGTCCCGTGAAATAAACATAGTAGCTTTTTCTTTCCCTGCCGCCTGTCAACCAGCCTGCAGGACCACCTGACTTTTTAAATGCCATATTTATCCTCCCTTTAATCCACAGTGAATAACGAATCGTATTTTCTTGCCCACTCCGACACCTTATGCTCGTCATATTCTTTAGGCATAGTGCTCGTGGCAGCAACCACCTTTAACATTCCCTTTGCAAGAGTCATGAACTTTTTCATGAGAGCCTTGTTGCTCAAAACTGCCTTGCCACGGAGAAGCGTCTCCTTATTGAAATAAGATGCAATATCTATATCTACCTTTTCCGCCGAAACAGAAAGCTCCTTTGAGCTGATGATTTTATTATCGAATATATAATCAAGCTCCTCAGGTGTGACGGTTGTAAGGAAAAGCTTTGCCTTTGCAACCGGCGCAAGTCCGTTACCGATTTTTTTGTAATATTCTCTTTGATATTCCCAAAGGACATCTGCTGTATAATCCTTATCTTTGTTTTTAATAAGCACAGTTGCAAGCATGGGGGCTGCAGAAAAGCAGTTGGCAATGCCTGTGCCTGTTATTGGAAAGGTCATAAACGCACTGTCGCCAATAGCAGCATAACCGTTTGCAACCATAATTGAAAGAGGATGGCGCACGGGAATGCTTGCAAAATAGTTTCCTCGGAGCACCTGAGTACCGAGAGAGGCATTTCTTGAACGGTAATAATCTGCTGTTCTGGTTGCCTCTTCCATATCAAACTGCTCAAATCTACCCACAAGCAAATCTGTATGGTTTTCCTCTGTTGCTACCCAGCCTATACCAAGCTTACCCTCTGCAAATACGCACACCTTGAACGGATCCTTAACAGGCTCCTGAGATACTCTGTTGAAGAATGCTCTGTAAATAAAGAATTTTTCATACTCATTCACTTTTGCCTGTATGCCGAAATCCTCGGGAAGACTTGCTCTTAAAGCCGAATCACAGCCACACGAGTCAATAACCAGGTCGCCCAACACATCACCCTTGTCTGTTCTGATGCCCACAACCGTTTTACCCTGAACAATTGCTCCGGTTATGGTATAGCCATAGTTGAACTTAACACCTGCTTTTTCAGCGTGGCTGATAATATACTTATAGATATCCCGACGCTCCATCTTGATTTCTTTTTCGCTTTCGGGAACGCGCTGCTCAATAGCTGTGTTTTCGCTGACAGAATAGAATGTCATGTCAGTTTTATATTCATACATTTCCTCAGGTGGCAATGGGAGACCTATTTTGCCGAATGCACGGGGATTGAAAATGTCCGTCCAATCATAGCCCATATTATCCTGAGCGTTTTGCTCATAAACCTCCACGTCAAAACCGTTTTGTGCAAGAAGCATAGCTGTGGCAATACCACCGTGGCCACCGCCCGCAACAATGATTTTTCTTCCCATAAGAATACCCCTATTCTTCTAATATATACTATTAATATAACATATACATTTTGCCTTTTCAATTTATACAATAACCAAAAGAATATAATTTTTCTTGACAAATCCGTAAAAGAAAGTATAATAATAACTACAACTGAATTACACCAAAACCGTTGAGGTGGAGATAACGGTAAGATATGCGCTCACAGAGAGTGGGGCTTGGCTGGGAACCCATAGAAATGCAGCTTATCAAATGGACCACCGAGGGTCCGGTCAAAGGCTTTTGCCGAGTATTCCGGAACGAGCTGACCTGCGTTAGTGGTCGGGAATATGATAGTATTCCGCAGAGTGTGTGTTTAACACAAATCAAGGTGGCACCACGGTAAGATTGATTTATCGTCCTTGACAATAACAGCTGTTATTGTCGGGGTCTTTTTATTTTTATCCCCGAGAGGCAGCTCAATCAAAAGGAGGAATTATTATGCCAAAGGGCAGATACGGAATTCACGGAGGACAGTATATCCCCGAAATTCTCATGGATGAAATTCACAAGCTTGAAGAGGCTTATGAGTTTTACAAAAACGACAAAGAATTCAATGATGAGCTTAACACATTATTGAAGGAATATGCAGGCAGACCCTCTCTTCTCTACTATGCAGAGAAGATGACAAAGGATCTTGGAGGTGCAAAGATTTACTTCAAGCGCGAAGATCTTAATCACACGGGCTCACACAAAATCAACAATGTTCTGGGTCAGGCTCTTTTAGCAAAAAAAATGGGCAAGACAAGAATCATTGCAGAAACAGGCGCAGGACAGCACGGTGTTGCCACAGCAACAGCAGCTGCACTTCTCGGTCTTGAATGTGAAATTTTCATGGGCAAAGAGGACACAATCCGTCAGGCACTCAATGTTTACAGAATGGAGCTTCTCGGAGCAAAGGTAAATGCTGTTGAAAGTGGAACAATGACTCTCAAGGACGCTGTTAACGAGGCAATGGGAGAGTGGGCAAAGAGAACAGAGGACACACTCTATGTTATCGGTTCAGTTATGGGTCCACACCCATTCCCGATGATTGTAAGAGATTTCCAGAGCGTTATCAGCCGTGAAGCAAGAGCACAGATTCTTGAAAAGGAAGGCAGACTTCCCACAGCAGTTATGGCTTGTGTTGGTGGCGGCAGCAACGCAATGGGTATGTTCTATGAATTCATCAATGATAAAGACGTCAAGCTCATAGGCTGTGAGGCAGCAGGTCTCGGTGCAGACACAGACAAGACTGCTGCAACCATGGCAACCGGCTCTGTTGGTGTTTTCCACGGAATGAAATCATACTTCTGCCAGGACGAATATGGTCAGATCGCTCCCGTTTACTCAATCTCTGCAGGTCTTGATTATCCTGGTGTAGGTCCTGAGCATGCATACCTCAAGGATATCGGCAGAGCAGAATATGCTCCCGTTACCGATGATGAGGCCGTGGATGCATTTGAATATATTGCAAAAACAGAAGGTATCATTGCAGCAATTGAGTCCTCTCACGCTGTGGCACACCTTATGAAAATTGCCCCCACAATGAGCAAGGATGACATAATTATCTGCTGTCTTTCAGGCAGAGGCGACAAGGATGTTGCCGCTATCGCACGTTACAGAGGAGTTGATTTGCATGAGTAAGATTAAAGCTGCTTTCACTGACAAGAAGGCTGTGTTGGGCTTCCTCACCGCAGGTGACCCCACACTTAAGAAAACAGAAGAATATATTGCAGAAATGGAAAAAGCCGGGGCCGCAATCATTGAAATCGGCATTCCATTCTCAGATCCTGTTGCTGAAGGGCAGATGATTCAGGAGGCAAACATCCGTGCGCTCTCTCAGGAGGGTGGCTGCACAACGGATATGGTTTTTGATATGGTAAAAAATGTTACGAAAACCGTTTCTCTTCCCATTGTGTTTGTTGCTTACCTTAACACTCTTTTCAGATATGGCTATGATAAATTCTTCAATCGCTGCAAGGAATGTGGCGTTGACGGAATCATCGTTCAGGATATGCCATTCGAGGAGAAAAATGAGGTCAAAGAGGTTGCAGATAATTATGATGTTGATATTATCTCAATCATTGTCCCCTCCTCAGAAGAGAGAATAAAGGAAATTGCCAGGGACGCAACAGGTTATATCTATTTACTTGCACCATCAAAGCAACAGTCTTCAGACGAAAAAACAATCAGTGATGTGCCACAAATCGTGGATATCATAAAATCTGTTACAGACACCCCTGTTGTGGTGGCTGTAAGCAATAATTCGGCATATTCATCAGTTAAATACAAAACCACTGCCGACGGTATTATTGTGGGTAATGGTACAGTACAAATCATTGGTGAACACGGTGCAGATGCAAACCAATATGTTTATGATCATGTTAAGCTGATTGTTGATGCAATGAAATAAACAAAAAAAGCAGATTGGATTTCTCCAATCTGCTATTTTATTGTTTCACTGTTATTGAGCACCATTGTGCTGTAAATAAAGAGCACATCCTGATTTGTAAATTCAATGAAATTCCTGAGCATATCGGGGTGAATGTACCTTATATCCACCACTGTTATTTTTTTGTAGCCCTCTGCCAGAAGCGGTGAAAGGCTGCTTCCGAAGGAATCTCTGAATATAACAAGCTCCTTATCTGTTGTGGCATTCTCATTTTCGATTGTAAGAAGAGAAAGCGAGCCTGAAAGAAACATTTCATAGGGGTCCTTGCCATAAGCCTTCTCCATATCGTAAACAGACATTTCCTTGTCGTTCTGATAATCATAAACCTTAAGTGACCTTAAGATATCATTTTCAAGATATGTGATTTTATCAGGTGCTACGGGAAGAGCATATTGTCCGTGGTAAACACCGTAAAAATCATTGTCAAGAATTGTTTTTTTATACTCTCCCTGAAGCTCAACACCCATTGCCTCACCAAGCCTTTGTGCAACAGGAATAATCTCCTCCTGCTTCCAGTGAGTGTCAGTTTTGTAGAAGGACTCAAGAGCGAGAAGGTCTGTAATGTCAATGTAGCTCATAAAATCTGCCTCTTCTGTCATAAGAGAGAACAGCCTCTCATAATCCATTGCAAGGTAATCGTCTTCAACAAGAAAATAATTCTTATCCGGTATTATTGAATAATATGCATTAACATCCGTACCAACAAAATATTGCTCATTTATCGCCTGAAATTTTTTCACAGCATCAAGCACAGACTCCTCATCAAGAGGATACTCAAGCTTACTAAGGTGTCCGTTTTTCTCAAAAACCTTATTGTTATCGCTTTGAAGAAGAACATATTTATTTGTCAGTGCCTTAATGGTTCTGAACAAATCTCTCAACGGAAACTGCTCTGTGGAATAGGTTACAAAATCCTTCATAAACTTTCCCGAAAACACACTGCTTGCAGACACTGTGGGGAATTTTGCCAGAGGTCTTCTTTCACTGTCTGAAAACTCTGTTGCCGGCTTCAACCAACTGAAAACGGCTAAACCGAGAAAAAGGATAGCAAAAACAACACTCAAAAATTTGTTTTTAATTTTTGTATTCATGCTATCCCCCTTAAAATCTGAAATAAAGGAACGGATTAAATGATCCATCCACAAGAAACGCTGTCACAACAACAAGCAGTACAACTAGCACCACGGGCTCGAAAATATTGATTAGCTTTTCAAATGCGTTTCTTTCTCGGAGCTTGTTTATTACAGCTTTGCAAAGAGGTGTTGCTCCCACAAATGCTACAAGCAAAGGCACACCATAGCTTTTCAGGTAATAGAAGAATTCCTGAGAAACAAACGGCACATTACCAAAGCCAAGCATTGCTTTTATATATTCCAGAGCCTCGCCCATATCCGTTGCATTGAATATTACAAAGCTGATGCCTATTACCACAAGTATATATATTCTGTTTAGAATTTTACTTTTCTCCAGAACCTTGAGAAGAAACAGCTTTTCAATGCAGAGGAAAACTGCAAAATACAAGCCCCATATTATAAATGTCCAGGCAGCACCATGCCAGAAGCCCGTGAGCATCCACACAGTGAAAATGTTGAAAAGCCATCTGCCCCTTGACACTCTGTTGCCGCCCATGGGGATATAAACATAGTCTCTGAACCAGGAGCCCAGAGAAATGTGCCATCTTCTCCAGAATTCTGTTGCACTTTTTGAAATAAACGGATAATTAAAATTCTCGCAAAAATCAAATCCAAGAATTTTACCAAGACCGATTGCCATATCGGAATATCCCGAGAAATCAAAATAAACATGAAGTGCAAATGCCACTGCATAAAGCCAGTAGTAAAGCACTGCCTTATCTTCAGATGCTCTGAATATATCACACAGCTCACCGAGAATGTTAGCAACAAGCACCTTCTTTGAAAGACCGAATATAAATCTTCTGAGGCCTTCTGCAAAACGGTCAACGCAAAGAGCTCTCTTTTCAAGTTGATTTGCAATATCTGTATATCGCACAATCGGTCCTGCAATAAGCTGAGGAAACATTGTGAT
This sequence comes from Clostridia bacterium, assembly GCA_017380615.1. Lineage (GTDB taxonomy): Bacteria > Bacillota > Clostridia > Oscillospirales > Acutalibacteraceae > DTU089. Next base: position 10,338 of record JAFODQ010000045.1, read on the forward strand.
ATATGTGGCAAGATTTATAATATTCCTTTGTGCAGGTATGCCACGGTAAACATCCACCGTGTAGCTGAGAATCTGAAATGTGTAGAAGCTGATGCCTATGGGAAGTGCAATCCTGAGAAGAGGAACGCCAAGACCTGTTATTGCATTGAAATTCTCAATAAAAAAATCTGCATATTTGAAATACGCAAGAAACGAAAGATTGATGAACACCGAAGCAAAAAGAATCAGCTTTTTGTCCCTTTTCGCAGGTTTAGCCTCAATCAATTTTCCGGAAAAGAATCCGACAACGATTGAGGCTACCATCAAAATAACATATTTAGGCTCTCCCCAACCATAAAAAACAAGGCTGCTTATGAGAAGCACCGTATTTTTAAGCTTCTTGGGAATTGCAAAATAGAGCATCAACACCACAGGCAGAAAGTAATATAAAAATGGTATTCCTGAAAATAACATATTCTACCTCTGTGTTTTTATTTTTAAATTAAAATAAAATTATGCTTCGAGTGCTTCGTTTACTGTTTCAACTGCTGATTCACCGTAAACCATCATGAGTGTTGCAGAGAAGTTGTCAACAAGATCTGCTGCGCCCACTGCATAAACAACATACTCACCACCGTTGATTGTGTACATAACAATCTTTTCAGGGAAGCCACACATCCACTGTGTTGACAAAACACTTTCCTTAAGAGACGCTGAGAAGCTTTCTGCTGACTTTGCATCGGCAAGGTGGAAGGCTGCACCTGTGAAGGTGTTTGCATTCATTGCGTGGAGATATGAAGCTGCCTCATCAATCTGACCGATTAAATCCTCTGAAATGTGAAGAGTTGCAGCCATACCCTCTTTGTCTTCAAGGCTATAGATACCTGCAGCACCATCAACCGGATTTGAGAAATCGCCACCCATTGCAAAGAACTTATCCTCTTCTGCGTATGTTGTGAAAACCTTGTTAAGAACATCTGCAGAATCTGCTACCTCTACCTTTGGTGCATTGTTCCCACCAAGGAAAATCACACCACAAACAATTGCTGCAACTGCGATAACCGCTACAACTGCAATTATAATACCTTTTTTCATAAATAATGTACTCCTTTTACATTTGCTTTATAATATATATTCGGTTATTCTCTGCCGAATATTCATTACAATTTAATTGTACCATAACACGCACTGCAAAGCAATATGCAAAAGAAGGATTGTATAATCACTAAATTGTTGAGAAATATAAAAACTTGTGATATAATCCGGATTATAGAGGTGATACTTATGGCAAAGACACTTACTTGCGAAAATCTTGAAAAATCCAACACTCGTAAGCAAAGAGAACTGAGAAAATGGGAAATACAGAAGGCAAGGCCCAAAGGAAAAACTTATTTCTGGTATCTTATTCTGATTATTGCACTCATTTATGCAATGGATGAAATCGCTTCCCAGATAAATTCCCTTATGCAAACAGAAATTGCAAATGACCTTATCAAAAGCGAAAGCTCTGTCACTATTCTTAATCTTCTCAATGTCGTGGCAATACCCTTTAATATTATCGGTATTCTTTACAGACCACTGGCAGACCGTTTCGGAAGAAAGCCCTTCCTTGTTATAAACACCTTCGGAATGGCAATTGCACTGTTCATTATCTTCCTTTCAAACAACGTGATAATGTACTTTGCAGGTGCTTGCATGATTTTGTTCTTTGTCCCTCACGATATGCATGTGGTATATATCATGGAGGCTGC
>JAFODQ010000046.1 GCA_017380615.1 Clostridia bacterium
GTTGCGAGGTGAGCAACAGCACCAAGGTCCATAACTTCCTGTGTGTTTGTTTCAGCGAGCATAGCAAAGCCTGTCTGACGGCAAGCGTAAACGTCTGAATGGTCGCCGAAAATGTTAAGTGCGTGTGAAGCAACACAACGAGCTGAAACATGGAAAACGCTGGGGAGAAGCTCACCTGCGATTTTGTACATGTTGGGGATCATAAGAAGAAGACCCTGTGAAGCTGTGTAGGTTGTTGTAAGCGCACCGGCTGCGAGTGAACCGTGAACAGTACCGGCTGCACCTGCCTCGGACTGCATCTCGGAAACCTTTACGGTTGTTCCGAAGATGTTCTTCTGGCCCTGTGCTGACCACTGGTCAACATAGTCTGCCATTGGGCTTGAAGGTGTGATTGGGTAAATACCTGCAACTTCTGTGAATGCATAAGACACATAAGCAGCGGCATTGTTACCGTCCATGGTTTTCATTTTTCTAGCCATAGTTTTTTGCCTCCTATAAAAAGTTAATTATAAGTATTATAATAACACCAACAAATATATTACCACTAATTCTTCACATTGTAAACAATAAAAAGTTAAAAATTTCACGATTTTTAATGTTATATCCCGTTTATTTTTGGAGAAAATAGTATTTTCTGTGTGAGGATTCAAAAAATGGCAGACGGAATGGGTGACTATTGACAAAAAATGAAATATTTGAGATAATATGAGACAGTATATTTATTTAATATACCAATTTTCTTTTTGAAAGGAGTTTATCCAATTATGGATAATCCGGGACCTAGTTTTATTTTGGCCCAACTTATAAACCTTGCAGAGGGTAGTTCTGCAACAGATGGCTTGGTTTTTAAAATCCTGCTTCTTGTGGTACTTATTTTTATCAATGCTTTTTTCGCAATGTCAGAGATTGCCATTATCTCTCTTAACGATGCAAAAATTGAGCGCATGGCAGAGGATGGCCACAAAAAAGCAAAAATGGTTTTAAAGCTTACAAGCAATTCAACACGTTTTCTTTCCACAATTCAGATTGGCGTAACATTAGCAGGCTTTCTTTCATCTGCTTCAGCCTCCACAGCCTTTGCATCAATGCTTACAAAGGCAATCACAGGGGTGCTTCCCAATGTGCCATCCACACTCATTGCAGGTGTGTCTGTTGTTGTGATTACTTTGATAACATCATATTTCTCACTTGTTCTCGGTGAGTTAGCACCAAAGAGAATAGGTATGCAGGCTTCCGAAAAGGTTGCCTTTGCAGTTGTAAAGCCTTTGCTTGTGATTTCAAAAATCACAGCACCATTCGTTAAATTTCTTTCCTTGTCCACAAACGCAGTTGTCCGTCTTTGCGGCTTTGACCCTAACGCAGACGAAGAAACCGTAACGGAAGAGGAAATCCGTATGATGGTTGATGTTGGCGGCGAAAGAGGCGTCATTGAAGGCGACCAGATTGAAATGATAAACAACATCTTTGATTTCGATGACATGAAAGCAAGTGACATAATGACCCACCGTACAGATGTTGTTGCAGCTGATGTCAACGATACAACTCTTGAGGAGTTTATGTCTCTTGCCATTGAACATGGCAGATCAAGAATCCCTCTTTATGATGAGGATATTGATAAGATTGTTGGTATCGTTTATGTTAAAGACCTGCTCAAGTATGTGGGCAAAGAGGTCAAAACGAAGGGTACTCTCAAGAGCATAATGAGAGAGCCATATTGCATTCCCGAAACAAAAGCCTGTGGTGAGCTTTTTAAGGAAATGAGCTCAAGAAAAATCCAGATGGCTGTTGTTGTTGATGAGTATGGCGGCACAGCAGGTATCATCACCCTTGAGGATATTGTTGAAGCCATTATGGGTAACATTCAGGATGAATATGACCATGAGGACGAGGAAATCTCAAGAATTGATGATAACACCTTCACTGTTGAGGGCACAATCGATATTGAAGAGATAGATGAGCTTATCGGCAAAACGCTTCCCGAGGGTGACTATGAAACTCTTGCAGGCTTCATTATGGATGAGCTTCAGTGCATCCCTAAAAAAGGTGAGATGAATGAGGTTGTCTTTGAAAATGTGAAGTTTACGGTCCTTGAGGTTGAGGACAGAAGAATCGAGAAAATCAAGGTTGAAATCACTCCTGTGGAAGATACAGGGTCTTCTGAGGAGGAAGAATAAATCAGAATCTGCACCTCGGTTTAACCGTGGTGCAGTAATTTTAGGTGAGCATATGAGAAAATTTTTGTGCGTATTATTGGGTCTTGCTATGGCTTTTCAGCTTGCATGTTTTTGCTCTGCCGAAAGCTTTTCTTACGGGAGTATGTACACAATTGATATTCCTGAAGGGTTTGAGGAGACTGATGAGCAGACGTTGAAAAATGAAAATGGCGCAATGCTTGTTATAAGCCAGCAGAAAAACGCCGATGGCTTTTCTGTAAGTGAGCTTAGTGAAAAAGATCAAAAGGAAGCTGCGGAGTTTATGTCTCAGGAGCTGTCATCCACCCTGAAGGGCTTTGGAGAAAATGTGGAAACAGAGGTGCTCTCGGTAGATGTTATCAACCACCGGGATGATAAAAAAACATTTACCTTCCAATGCAAAACCACCTCGGAAAATGTTGATGCGCAGAGGGTTTGCTATCATAAGGCATATATTTTTTCCTGTGAAGAAAATATTTACAGCTTCGTTTACACCTCTTCGGGCGAGAGTGATAAGGATCTGATGGATGAAGCCTTTGCGACCATCAGAATAAATGAAGAAGAAAAATCTATTGTTGGCGACAAGCTTACTGAGTTTGCAGCTCTTCTTGTTATGCTGCTTCTTCTCTGTGTGGGAATAGGTAAGTTTTTTGTTAAGCCAAAGGGTAAAAAGAAGAAAACAAAAAAGAAATAAAACCATAAAAAACAAGGTTCAGAAAATGAACAAGTCCAGTAAAAACGGACAATAGAAAAAAGAGACCTCCTATGGTAGAATTAAGAAACTACTATAGGAGGTTTTGTTATGCCCAGAGAATACAGACATATCAAACAGTATGAA
>JAFODQ010000011.1 GCA_017380615.1 Clostridia bacterium
CACCGGAAACAGGCTCGTCCAGAATAAGAAGCTCTGGCAATGGATAAAGAGCATTTGCAAGCATCACCCTCTGAAGCTCGCCACCTGAAAGCTCCCCTAATTTTCTTTTCTTTAATTCAAGGCAGCCGACAGCTGCAAGTGCTTCATCAATATCCTTGATAAGCTGTTTCTTCCGTCTGAGAAACACGGGAGATTTTGTTCTGCCCACAGCAAGGAAATCCTCAACACTTACGGGAGCAGATGTATCAAAATGAAGGTGCTGGGGCACATAGCCGATTGTTACACTGTTAATCTTTTCGCCGTGGTGGGACTCAAAGCTCACTTCTCCCTCGTGACGGATTTCGCCGAGGATTGCCTTAACAAGAGTGGTCTTACCTGCACCGTTAACACCGATCACAGCAGTAAGCTCACCACAATGAAGGTGGAATGACACATCCGAAAGGAGCGTGTCTCCATTTTTCTTAACACCCAGATTGTTTACGGAAATCTTACAAAGACCGCATCCGTTTACGGAAGCCATTATTTCACCGCCTTTAATATTTCAAGATTTTTATACATGATATCCTCATAGGCTGTCTTAGAGCTTTCGCCTTTGAGAACAGGATTAAGAACATATATTTTAACACCGGTTTCACGGGCAAGCACCTCTGCTGCAGTGCCATTATATTCAGGCTCTGTGACAAGTGCTTTTATGTTGTTTTCTCTTATTTCATTACACAAGTGAGCAAGCTCACCTGCAGATGGCTCACCACCCTCATCTGCCTCAAGAGTGGAAATTATTTCAAGTCCCACATCCTCTGCAAGATATATATAGGCATCGTGAAAGGTAATTATACTTACTCCCCGGAGCTGTGATTTAACGGCAGAAACATCTGCTTTAAGAAGCTCCAGACGTTGCATATACTCCTGCGCATTGGTGAGAAAAGCCTCTCTGTGCTCGGGAAAAGCCTCGCAAAGACCTGCTGTAATATTTTCCACCTGCTTCATCGCATTGTCCACAGACATCCAGATGTGTGAATTCTCTGCGTGATGGTGGCCGGAATGTTCCTCGTGGTGAGAGTGGGAGCAGTGAAGCTCAACGCCCTCCGACGAATCAACCACACGAAGCGTCTCATTTATATCGTGAAGATCTCCTATGAAGCCTTCCATTCCTGCACCATTGACCACAAGCACCTTGCAATCGCTGATAAGACGGGCATCCTTTGCTGTGAGAGTGTAATCATGAAGGCAGCCTGTGCTTTGCTCTGCAAGGCATTCCACGAAAACATCCTCAACACCGTCTGTGATATTAAGTGTGAATATATACACCGGGTAGAAGGAAGCAGCAACGAGATTCTTTTTCTCTTCACCCTTTACTGCTGCGCAGCCCGACAAAAACAAAATGCACACACCAAGAAGGCAGGATACAATTTTTTTCAATTAACCGTCACCCTATCAACTTAATCTGATACGGAACCTCTGAACCGTACATTCCTGTTTCAACCTTAATGAAATATACCCCTGCCGGAAGCTGGAATGTGCCTGTTGAATTAAGAGGCTCATTAAGTGCAGATGTCATTTCCCTTACAACATTGCCCTTATCATCAATAATGCTGATGTTCCAGCAAACATCACTACCTGCAAGGCTTCTGTGATAGAATTCAAGGCAAACTGTTGTTTCCGTCACAAGATTGAATCTGTAATAATCCTCATCATATGTAACATCGGATGAGATGATTGCACCTGTATATTTCTTACCGAAATCAATAGTCTGACAATTGAGCTTGGTGCTGTTTGGCTCCTTCTCATAGTCTGCAATTTCGGTAAAGCTCCACATAACTGAATATGTTTCAGAGTTATATGAAACGGAGTCACCATCAATAAGGAGATAATATTCGCCAGCAGGAAGACCATAGCTTTTAAGCTCTGTGGTCTGCACATTCCACTTTGAAATTCTTCTCACTATTTCATAGTAGCTTCCGTCATCAAGCTGCTTAAGAAGACGGATGTTCCAACCATTCTTGTCACCCTCAAGAAGCTCATGAGTAAAGGTCAGATCAATATATCCGTCACCGTCAAGTGTGAACTTATAATAGTCCTTATCAAGACTGAGAAGTCTGTCTGCGAGGCTGCCACTCACTTTTATGCCCTGAGGAAGCCCCACGGCAGTTTCCGGAGTATCATTCATCTCAAACTCAAAATTCAAAGCCTTTTCAGAGCCCACAAGAAGAGTATATTCATCTGCTGTGTCTGTCTGCGCTTCAACACTGATGTGGTATCTGCCTGCCCTGAGACCGAGCTTACCCGTTTTGATAATAAGGTCAGTAAGACGGGATGTAAACTGAGTTACCTTCTCACCCTTCTCATTAATAAGCGTTACTGTCCATCCGACAACAGGGAAGGTTCCATCAGGATGTGTAAAGCTGATGTTTACGCAGCTATCGATATCAATATCGAAATAATACCAGTCAACATCTGTGCCCTCCTGTCGGTTAGAGGTATTACCCTTTTTGCCATATCCCACAGCAATGGGAGATGCTGTCTGAGGAGTGTCGTTTGGCTCCTTCTCATAGTTATCTGTTGTGGTGAAAATTGTGCTTAATGTATATTCACTGGGAAGGAAATAAAGTCCCGGCGTTACCATAATGCAATATGTACCTGCACTTACACCGATTTCGTCCCAGTCTGATGTGGTGTCTGCCCAAAAGGATTCAAAATATGCAATTTCTTTATATTCATTGCCAACTTCAGCAGGAAGAAGCTTATAAAGGGTTACAACCCAACCGGATTTACCTGAATATGTAACCTTTTCATGCTCAAGACAAATTGTAAGTGCTCCGTTTTCGGGTATCTCAATAATATATGACTCATAGTCATCCTTTGAGGTAATGGCTCCTGCAATTTTTCTTGCCTGGTCACCTGCATCAAGCTTCATAAATGTGGGGGTGTTATTTTTGAAAAGGCTATCGTTAACAGACAACGCAGCACCCACACAGGTGATGATTCCCACCAACACTGCAATGATGCATACTATTGCTATGATTCTTTTCACACCTTTAGTCATCACATAAACTCCTTTTAATTTCATTGACAACACCATCGTAATCGGGTGCTGTGTCTGTGTGGGCACAAAGGAATGTACCCTTCAGCTCAACATTAAGAATAGTAAATGCACAATTGAGCTGAGATTTCATATATTCCGTCGCCTTAATGCCATCTCTGCCTGCAGCTGTGATAAGATAAGCCTCCCGGCGCTTGATGATGGGTTGTGTTTTGTTATTTTTATAAAAGCTTGTGTAGTAAACCTGAAATCTGTCTAAAACACTTTTGAGTGGTGAAGGAAAGCTGCCGTTATACACAGGACTCAAGAAAATGATTGTATCACATTCCTCAAAGACTTTATAAAAATCATCCATATCTCTTTTTGAGCATTCGCCCTTGATTTCGCAATAATTACAGCCATCACAAGGAGCAGGATTTTCTTTATATGTGTCGTAAACGATAACATTCTGAGCCTTAAGGCTTTCCTGAAGCTCGTTGCAGATTCTGCTTATATAGCCATCTTTTCTGCCTGAGCCCTTAATAATAAGATATATTTTTTTCATTACTCGCTCAATTCCTGCATACAGTATTTGCAGATAAGTCTGCCATCCTCTGTTTCAAAGAAAAGTGGTGGAAGATAGCCTTCTTCAGAGGTGATGCAATCCTCTTTACCACAGCATTTTTCGTGAGTCGGAGCTTCATTGATTGGCTCAATATATTTTGACGGCTTATTGGAAACTGTTTTGATAAGACTGATAAGACAAGCATCATTAAAATAGCCCATCTGCCTGAAATAAACAACCCGATGGTCTCCATCCACGCTCATATCAAGCTCTTCACCTCTTGGAAACGGGTGCATAACAATAAGGTCAGGCTTTGCAATCATGAGCATTCTTTCATCGAGCACAAAGTTATGCTTTCTTGATTCATACATTATCTCATTATCAAAAGAGGATTTATCCACCTTTGTCATATAAAGCACATCAAGCTCGGGAAGGATATCAAAAAGATTATTATAAACCTCAAAGGGCTTTTCCCTCTTATCCATGAGTGACACATAAGCATCCGAGATGGGCTTTCCGTTAACTGACACAAAATAAAACTCGTTGCCCTTGTAAAGATTCAGACACTGAAGAAGTCCTTTTGCAGGGGCATTATCTGAAAAATCACCGAGGAAGCCGATCTTCATATTTGAAACATGCTTTTTTTCAAGAGAAACCGTTGCAATATCAGCGAGTGTTCTCACAGGATACGCTCTGCCACCGTCGCCCGCGTTTATCACAGGAATTCTGGAATAAAGAGAGGCTGCTCTTGCTGCACCCTTCTTCGGATGACTCAACACGATGACATCACCGAGAGCAGACATTTCTGTAACCTCATCCTTGAGAGTGCGACCTGGCGTGTGGCTATAGGAAATTGCTGAACCACTTGTTCGGGAAGCAGTTGCCTCATAAGATGCCTTAACAAAATTATTTTCCTTGAAAAAGGCGTTGATAATTGTTTTACCCTTAAGCTCACTGGCATACACACTCTTATTTTGATTCACAAAAACAAACTGATTAAGTGTTTCACGAAGTTCTTCACGAGTGAAATCCGTAATATCCATAAACCGCTTCATTGCCATAAGACTCACCTCAGAAAAATCACTGTGTGCAGAAAAATGCATACATGTATCCATAATCGCTTCATTATACCATATAAATATATAAAAACAAATAGTTTATTGAAAATTTACATATATTTTTTCAAAAATTAACATAACCATAATATTTTTCTTTTGCAAAAGCAAAAAAACACCCTTCTTCAACTGAAGAAGGGTGTTTTTGTTTTTTATAAATTATTCAGCAACAGGAGCCTCAACTGGGCAATCACCTGCACAAGCACCACAATCGATGCACTTGTCAGCGTCGATTACATAGATGCCATCGCCTTCTGAGATTGCTTCAACAGGGCAGCTAGCTGCACATGCACCACAAGAGATGCAAGCGTCTGTAATTTTGTATGCCATTTGGATTAACCTCCCTTGCACTTTAGATTATTATGGTAAGATGCTTTGTATTCCAAAACACCTTGCTATACCACATTGTAACATAAAATTTTAAGAAATCAATAGAAATTTATAAATATATCCTAAAATATTATTCCTCTGCCGGTTCTTCATGCCTTGGCCTTTTTACCAGCTTAACATCGCGTCTGTCATATTCTGCAGGAATAGCTTCAGGGCGTCTTTCAAGCGAAACCTTCAGCTTTCCTGTAAGAAGATTATTTTCTGTTACAGTGCCTCTGCCCTCGCGTGTTTCAACCACACTGCCAACACGGGGTGTGATTTTATTAAGATATTCATAGGACTCCTGCTCATATTTAAGACAGCACAAAAGTCTGCCACAAGTGCCGCTGATTTTGGTCGGATTAAGAGAAAGGCCCTGCTCCTTCGCCATTTTGATTGACACCGGATGAAAATCATCAAGGAATTGTGAGCAGCAGAAGGGTCTTCCGCAAATGCCGAGACCACCAAGCATCTTTGAAACATCGCGCACGCCAATCTGACGCATTTCAATTCTTGTTCTGTACTGTGAGGCAAGAATCTTAACAAGCTCTCTGAAATCCACTCTATCGTCTGATGTGAAATAGAAGAGCATTTTGCTGCCATCGAAGGTGCACTCAACCTCCACGAGCTTCATATCAAGACCAAGCTCTTCAACCTTCTTTTCGCAGAAGACGAATGCATCTGCCTCAATTTTACGGTTAGCTTCAACAGTTTTGATATCCTCCTTGTTGGCAACCCTGATTGCCTTCTTGAGAGGATGAACTATTTCTTCATCGTTAACAGCATTGTTGGCAACAGCAATATCGCCACACTCAATACCCCTCACGGTTTCAACAATAACCTTATCACCCTTGGAAAATGATTTTCCGTCAGGATCGAAATAATAAATTTTTCCGCTTTCCTTAAAGCGAACACCTATAACCTCTGCCATAAATGTAACCTCTGTATATATTCATATTCTTGCGCACAGAACTGCTGTGAGCAAGGTGTAATTCGGATTGTTTTCAAGTGACTGATGGATACCCGAAACGGCATCGTAAACATCAAGAAGCTTTTTGAGGGTCTGCCTTGTGCTTAACTCTGTGCTTTCCCGTGAGAAATCAGAAAGAATAGCTTTTCCTTGATTTTTCAGAGCAATGGCGTCTCTCAAAACAGCAATAAACAGTGTGAGCACCTCTGCTGTGAGCTTTTTGTTTCCATCAAGAGGCGCAGTTGCCTTAATTTTGTCATACTCCCGGTGAGAAGACACTGCTTTGCAAAGCTCTCTTACCACCTCAATAGCCTTTTCGCTGTACTCCACATCCTCTGTGCTGCCAAGGCGCACCCTTGTTACACGGGAAAGGACAGTGCCGATAACAGCATTTGCCGTCTGCGAGGTGAGCACGAAGGTTGTATAAACGGGAGGCTCCTCAAGAATTTTCAGCAAAAGATTCTGACTCTCCTCATTCATATTCTGAAGTTCAGGAAGAATATAGACCTTTTTCTGTGCTTCGTTTGGTGTAAGATATGCATCCCCGACAAGCTTCTTGACATCTGCCTTGACATAATATTTTTTGTCAGACGGTTTTTCAAGAGTGATTATATCGGGGTGGATATTCTCATCTGCCTTGCGGCAATTCTCACAGGAGCCACATGGTGTGCGGCTCTGATTCGAGCAAACAATCATTTTGGCAGCCAGTCGCGAAACCTGCTCACGCTGAAGACTTCCTGAGCCATCTATAAGCAATGCGTGAGGGCATCTTCCTTCTGTGAAAAGACCGTCAAGCACCTGGAGCACTCTTTCGGGAATATTTGAAATATTGTTCATATCTTCACTCATCTTTTCGGACTAAAAAACTTTTTCTTTATATTATAAGTTATTTTAGTTCTCTTTACAATATTTTATTTCGAAGTTTCGTTCAATAACAGTCCTGCCACGCCAACCAAAGGCTCTTGCTTCAATGGAATCACCCTTACGGAAAACAGGACTTGCCGTTTCATAAAACTCTTTAATTGGTGATTTTTTAATATTTCTGTTCATGGGACAAGCATTCTGACAAGCATCGCAGCCCCATATAACAGGACTTTGTGCAATAAGCGCCTTCTGCTGTAAGGAAAGCTCACCCTTAAGCTGTGAAATGTTCGAAAGGCATTTGTCAACATTCAACTTATATTCACAGAGAGCCTTACCGGGACACGCTCTTTCACAAGCACCACAGCCGAGGCAGGTGCGATCCTCAGGAAGAGAACATTCCATTTCGAGATCTGTTACAATCTCACCGATAAAGCAAAAGCTGCCATACTCAGGATTTATAAGAAGGCTGTTTCTGCCCTTGACACCAAGTCCGCAAAGGACAGCCGCTTCCACCTCACGAATAGGTGAATTATCGCAAAAATGCTGAAACTTATTATCCGGATATTCATTCTTAAGCTGTTCTGCAATTTTCTGCAGATACGATCCTACCACAAGGTGATAATCCTCGGGTACTGCATATTTTGATACATTTGAATTTTCGTAATATTCCTCACCGAGAAAGTACGGAAACAAATATACTATCACACTCTTGGAATCTTGTGGGATTCTTTGCTTTGCTCTGCAGCTTATCAATTCACCAACACTGGAGAAATCACATACACCACAAGGCAACATATCACTGTATGGTAATTTAATCATAGCTTACTCAATGCAATCATTATTGGTATCGTGAGAATACACAGCACGGAATCGAAGGAAACAACCTGTGATGCAACGCCTGTGTCTTTGCCATATTTTGCCGCAAACATAGCAGTGTTGTTTGCACTTGGCACAGATGCAGAAATCATGCAGGCTGTGAGCATTGTGCCTGAAATTCCCACAAGCTTGAATATCCCGAACATTATAAGTGGCAAAGCAACAAGCTTCAGCATAGCCACAAGGTAGTTTTCTTTAACCTTGAACATTGATTTGAGATCCGTATTTGCCATATACGTGCCAAAGAAAATCATTGCCACGGGAGTGTTGAGATTTGAGATGTGTCCAATTGCCGAATCCAACACCTTGGGAATGTTTATGTCGAAAATGAAGAATGGCAAACCTACAAGCACAGAAATAACTCCGGGATTGAGAATAAGCTTCTTCAAATCAAACCTTGTTTTTTCCTTACCCTTTGTCATAAGCCATATTCCGTGGGTAAAGCAAAGGATATTGAAAGCAACAACACCTGCAGAGCAATAGAAAACACCCTCATTGCCCAGAAGCGCCTGACAAAGCGGAAGTGCCATATATCCCATATTGCCATAGCTTACAGCATATTTATACACAACACTATTATCGCCGGATTTATTAAATACAGGAAGAGCAATCAGAATGCCCACGGTGAGTGTTCCTGCCATGCACAAAAATGCTTTTGCAAATGAGCCTGCAGTTTCCACACTGAATTCCATTGACATAAAGGATTGAACTATTACAGCCGGTGTAATTATATAAAACAACAGGTCGTTTGATGCTTTTGCTGTTGATTGCTTAAAAACATGCAAACGGTCGGCTGCAAAGCCGACCGCAACAATCAAAAAGAGAACTAATACCTGTTGCGCGGCTGTCATCATATTTGAAAAAAACATTTTATCTACCGCCACACAAAATAGATTTTACTGGTCCTGATTCTTTTTCTTAAGGTCTGCAAGAGAGATAGGCTTAAGGTCATCTGCAACCTCCTCAACCCTCTCAGGTGCCTTACGAAGACCAAAAAGACTTTTCTTTTCCTTTTTTGCCTTTGCCGGATTCCCGGAAGACTTCACCTCATCAACCACACTTTCTGTGATCTCTTCAGTTTCTTCAATTACTTCCTCGATGATTTCCTCTTCGGTCTCTTCGATTTCTTCAATTGCTTCCCCGATGATTTCCTCTTCGGTCTCTTCGATTTCTTCAATTGCTTCCTCGATGATTTCCTCCTCGGTCTCTTCGATTTCTTCAATTGCTTCCTCGATGATTTCCTCTTCGGTCTCTTCGATTTCTTCAA
>JAFODQ010000047.1 GCA_017380615.1 Clostridia bacterium
AGCCAGAAAAGAAGGTATGTTCTTGCAGCATCTGCTGAAGCATTACCCTGAGTAGCATGTGACCAGTCAAGAATATATGCTGTGCCATCTTCGGTAATAATTATGTTTGAAGGGTTAAAGTCACCGTGGCAAACCTTATTGTGCTTGGGCATACCTTCAAGTCTTGTGTGAAGGTCATAGCGTGTTGTAGCATCAAGCTCTGAAGCACCGATTTTGCGGTTCATTTTATCTTTGAGTTTGTTAAGGAGAGGGCAAACCTTTGAATGAACATCAAGCTGAAGGTCAACAAGTAATTCGATATATTCATCTTTCTTCTCAGCGTCCTCATCCATAAGCTGCTGAAGTGTTTTGCCTTTAATGAATTCAGAAACGATAGCCCACTTACCTTCAACCATTGTTACTTCTACAATTTTTGGAATGTTAAGGCCTGTTTCTTCAATTCTTGCCTGATTCAATGCTTCGTTAAGAACATCTGCTTTTGAATAATCTGCATCAAAAACCTTAACGCATTTATCACCATCACGGTAAATAGTTTTATTATTTCTTACTGCAATAACTCTATCAAGTTTCATTTCTATTTCTCCCTTCTCTTACGCTTTCTTACCTTTTGTGTAAGGTGTTTTAACCGCATTTGCAGCCATACCTGTTGCGACATCTGCTGCTGTGGGTTTTTCTTTTTCTACGAAATGCTTGCCATAGTAAGCGTTGAGATACATTTCTTTAAGCTCGCTCATAAGAGGATAACGGGGGTTAGCACCTGTGCACTGGTCATCGAATGCCTGTTCAACCATTTCGTCAAGGTTGTCAAGGAATACTTTTTCATCAATGCCGTAATCTTTGATTGTTTCTTTTATGCCAACTTTTGCTTTAAGGTCGTTAATTGCTTTAATGAGATTTTCAAGCTTTTCAGTATCTGTTGTACCACCAAGACCGAGGTAATCTGCAATTTCAGCGTAACGAGCAAGAGTGTGGGGATGGTCATACTGTGAGAATGTACCCATTTTTGCAGGAGCTTCGCAAGCATTGAAACGAATAACTTCTTCAATCATAAGTGCGTTTGCAACACCGTGAGGAAGGTGGTGGAAGGCACCGAGCTTATGAGCCATTGAGTGACAAATACCAAGGAATGCATTTGCGAATGCCATACCTGCCATTGTTGCAGCGTTTGCCATTTTTTCTCTTGCCTCAACGTCTGTCTGACCGTTTTCATAAGCACGAGGAAGATATTTGAATATGTTTTTAAGAGCCTGGAGTGCGAGGCCATCTGTATAATCTGTTGCGAGCATTGCAGCGTATGCTTCAACTGCGTGAGTTACAGCGTCAATACCTGATGCAGCTGTAAGACCCCTAGGAGCTGACATATGGAAATCAGTATCAATGATTGCCATATTGGGAAGAAGCTCGTAGTCTGCAAGAGGATATTTAACACCTGTCTGTTCGTCAGTGATAACTGCGAAAGGTGTTACTTCAGAACCTGTACCTGCTGATGTGGGAACAGCAATGAAGTACGCTTTTTCACCCATTTTGGGGAATGTATAAACTCTCTTACGGATATCAATGAAGCGCATTGCCATATCCATAAAGTCTGCTTCGGGATGCTCATAAAGAACCCACATAATCTTTGCAGCGTCCATTGCAGAACCACCACCGAGTGCGATGATTGTGTCAGGCTTGAATGCTGCCATCTGCTCTGCACCACTCTTAGCATTTTTAAGAGTTGGGTCAGGCTGAACGTCGAAGAATGTTGTGTGAGCGATGCCCATTTCGTCGAGTTTGTCTGTGATGGGTTTTGTATAACCATTTTCATAAAGGAAGGTATCTGTTACGATGAATGCTTTCTTTGCGCCACGAACTGTGCGAAGCTCATCAAGAGCAACAGGAAGACAACCTTTCTTGATATAAACCTTTTCGGGTGCACGGAACCAAAGCATGTTTTCCCTTCTTTCTGCAACTGTTTTGATATTTAAAAGGTGTTTAACACCAACGTTTTCGGAAACTGAGTTACCGCCCCAAGAACCGCAACCAAGTGTAAGTGAGGGAGCGAGCTTGAAGTTGTAAAGGTCACCGATACCACCGTGTGATGAAGGTGTGTTAACAAGAATACGGCAAGTCTTCATTCTTGCAGCAAATTCATTAATCTTTTCAGTTTCAGTTACTTCGTTAAGGTATACAGAAGAAGTGTGACCGTAACCACCGTCTGCAACAAGCTGTTCAGCTTTATCAAGAGCATCTGAGAAAGAGGTTGCTTTATACATTGCAAGAACGGGAGAAAGCTTTTCGTGAGCAAATTCCTCGCTGATATCAACGCTTTCAACTTCACCGATAAGGATTTTTGTTCCTTCGGGAACTGTTACACCTGAAAGCTCTGCAATTTTTGCAGCAGGCTGACCAACGATTTTTGCATTAAGAGCGCCGTTGATGATGATTGTTTTTCTTACCTTTTCTGTTTCTGC
>JAFODQ010000012.1 GCA_017380615.1 Clostridia bacterium
AACATAATCTCTGCCTAATCGTGAAAGGTCTTTGACAATAACAACAGAGATATATCCCATTTCAATATCGTCAAGAAGCTCCTGAAAAGCAGGTCTGTTGAAGTTTGTGCCCGTATAGCCGTCATCAACATAATACTTGGTATTTGTTAAACCTAATTCCTTTGCCTTTTGTGTCAGCATTTTCTTTTGGTTGCCGATAGAATTACTCTCTGTCTCTGTACCGTCATCTCTTGATAATCGGCAGTAGATAGCAGTAATTCCGATATTTGTATCAGACTGCATTAGTCCTCCTTCCCGGCAGTCAAACATATATATTCTGCATTCATTGTATTTCTATCATCGACACTTGTCAAATGTGCAAAATCACTGCCTACATATTTTTGTGCTTTGTCACTTATGGTGTTTTCAATCTTACAGATATTAACGGGTGCAAACTTGGATGAAACCTTGTAACAGACACCGTCAATTACATATTCTTCCTCACCAATCAGACCGTAAAAATCTTTAAGTTTTTTCATCATCTCGCACCTCTGTCTTTCTGTCGCTGAAGATACTTACCGTAATATTCAACAGCCCTTGCAAGAAAATCTTCCTTTTCCTTTACGGTAGCATTAGATTTCATATATTTGCTGATTTTATCATCGGGGATTTTAACCGTAACAACCTGATTAGGTTTTGGCTGTTTAACCATACTAAGAATTGTACCGACATCAAGCTTTCCCTCTTGTTCCAGCTTCTTCAACTTCTGTGCCTGTGCAAGGGATGGTGTAGCAAGCTCTTTCTCAATAGCCTCAGCCAAAAAGTTCTGATGCCCTTGGCTGAGATATGAAAGCTCAACAGCAGGACCAAGTGCGATTTTACCGCTATCTACCAAAGCAAGAAGCCTTGGAATCAGGTTAGTAAGGCGGATATATCTTTTAACCTGAGATGCACTGTCGGTATCAGATATTTCATCTGCTGACAACTTCGGTCCGACTTGGTCCGAAGTTAAATCTGTTCGTTTACCTTGCTTTTTAATAGCATCCATTTTCATCTTGTAGGCAAATGCTTTTTCCGAGGGGAGAATATGCTCTCGATGCAGATTACTGTCAACAAGGATAATATCTGCTTCTTCCTTTGTGATATCTAAAACTACCACCGGCACCTCTGTCAGCTTAAGTCTTGTTGCTGCAAGGAAACGTCTGTGTCCTGATATGATTTCATACACATCAGCTTTATCATCCTTTCGCACCATAAGCGGCTGTATAATGCCGTTTTCACGGATACTGTCTTCCAACGGCTTCATATCCTCTTCACGGCACTTGTACGGATTCTTAAAATTGGGAACAATACTGCTCATAGGCATCTTTATGATTTCTGTTGTCTTAGGCTTTACCGCCTCCGGTTTTTCTAATAACGTGTTGATAAATCTGTCTTCTTTTGTCATTTAATTTCTCCTTTTCTTTTTTGTGATAAAAACACAGTCTTCAATTAAACTGTTTGTTTCAATAACCGCATCAACGGTCTGCTTCATTTCTTTGCCGATTGGTAAATTTGATAGACCAAAGTTGCCGCAAAGATTGTTTAAGGTACTTGCAATTCCTCGAAGCCTCAGAATAAACTCCATACATTCAGGCTTTCTGTCTTCCTGAATCGGATAGCCGAGGATAATATCCCTCAGCACCTGCTCCTTTGTAAAAAAGCTACGCTCTGTCAAACGGCTGATTTTGTTATACTGCTCTTCACTTACTCTAACTGCGATTCTTCTCGCTCTTGTACGCACTGTGCACCTCCTTTGCTTTTATGATTTCGGACATAATTTCATTTGTGCTTTTAAGAACTTCACGAAGCATTACTGTATCAAGCATCTTTGTTTGCCATACTCTTTTTGAAACAATACTCAGTTTGTCACATATGGGCTCAAGCAGATTGATATATTTCTCATAGTCCATATCCAATGTGGGCTTCATTTTTGCATTATCAATCTGATGCCTGATATACTGCGAAATACTCATATTTGCTCTTTCGGCATCCTTTGAGAGCATTGAAAATTCTTTCTCATTAAGATACAAAAATATTGTTTTTGTCAGCTTCATTTTTTTCAC
>JAFODQ010000048.1 GCA_017380615.1 Clostridia bacterium
AAACATTGTGTGCATTATTCGTAATTTTGCATTCTACTATCGTGAAAAAAACAACAAAACAGATTTGGTAACACCTGCTTTTTTTGGAGCAGCTATGGCAGTAGTAAGCTGCTTCTCATGGGAAGGCGTTCACTCGCTTCTTATAACTCTCGGTCTTGTTGTTAATACTATTTGTATGGGTGTTTTCGATGCAAGGAGCTTCCGCAAAACAATACTTATCTCATCAACACTTATTCTTGCTTACAACTTGTTTGCACTTTCATACAGTGGTATGTTAAGCGAATCCATTTCCCTTATTTCAGTTATTATCGGCATTATCCGCTACAGAAGTACACCGGTGAAGGTTATCAGCACAATCGAAATCAGCACAACCGAAAAACTTGCAGCATAATTCAGAAGCAACAGTATTGAACGTACTGTTGCTTTTTTTGTTTTATGAGTGATATAATGGGGTTGGTATAAAAAATTTGATATAGAGGGTTATTATGACAGAATTTATTGTTCAAGTAGCTATAGGCTTGTTTATAATTGTAGTGGGTGTGCTTAATACTAAAGGTCATATTTCATTGCTTCATTCATATCACAGAAAGCGTGTAAAGGAAGAAGATGTTCTGCCTTTTGGGAAAAAGATTGGTTTAGGTACAATTATCGTTGGTTGTACAGTAATTATTGCCGGAATATCTGAATTGTTCTTTTCAGGCATTACCAACATAATATTGGTTGTTGGATTTGTACCCGGATTTAGCGTGATGGTTTATGCATTGTTGAAATACAACAAAGGGATTTTTTGATAAAATAAATTTAGCTTTGTAATAGAACAGGAGGAGAAGCAATGGCAAAATTAGAGCAGGTTCTTAATGGTGATTTCGGACAGATTTTGAAAACAATTGAGAACGGAATACTGAATGGCAGTATGTCGGCTTCACTTGAGGATTCAAGCGATATTGTTGATGGTGATGCAAGGTGCAGTGTCCGTGTTTTTGAGAGATACAGCTATGCAGGCGGTAACCGCGTTAGTATGAATGTTACATTGTTTCAGAATGCCGGTGGACCAATTTATCTTTCTGCAATTACATCAGGCGGAAGTCAGGCGATGTTATTCAAGGTGAATACCCTGGGCGAAGAAGCATTCCTTGATAAGCTGAGAGAGTTGCTATGATTCAGTAAAAACCAACGAGCAGGCTTTGGTCTGCTCGTTTTTCTTTGATTTATGCGTGTCGAATTTTGGGCATAAATGTAGATGTGGAAATGTTGGGGGATATGTGGTATAATTGGGGTGACAAATTTTTTGTGTGGGGATGTGCTGTGGCAGAAATAAATTATGCTCCACAATCTAAAATGCTCTGTTGCAGATTTTCTTTAAGCGAATTTTAAATGATATATATTCGCATATTTTTTGTTCTCCCGAGAAAGGGTGTTGATTTATGAATGCAAATGCAAAATTTCTTTCAGATATAGGTGAGCCTCTTGCATCGGGCTTGCTGGAATTATCCGACGGGTCACTTCCCGAAATATATTGCCGTGCATATCGCCGTTATTATGAAGCCTGCCCCATTGTTTATGAAGCCGGTTCACCTCTTTTTCCCACCGGACAAACAAGGGGAACCTTTATAGACACAAGCACAGGCTATGAGGTTTGTGTTATTCCGTCATACGCAACGCAGTTTGATATAAAATGGGAAAGGCTCAGAGAAAAAAACTCTCGTGCAGCAGATATTATGACTGAATTCACCAAGAGCTATTGCTATGCAGGTGAATGGAATCATAGTATGCTTAATTACAAGCGAATTCTGCGGGAAGGTATAAATCAATATGAAAGGCGCTTGCTTGAAAAAGACGACAGTGATTTTAAGAGGGCGCTGCTTGACCTTATTGATGGATTACGCACCTATCACAAGCGTGCTTTGGAGGCACTTCCCCAAATGGGTGCTCCCACAGAGCTTTTGCGGGCGTTAAAGCAGGTTCCTTTTTCTCCTGCAAGAACGGCATACGAAGCTATGGTTTCTCTTAATTTCTGCCTTTCCTTAGATGGATGGGACAATGTTGGCAGACTTGATTCTATTCTTGAGCCATATCACAAGGGCGAGGACCTTCGCCCATGGCTTCGCTGTATGATGGAAAACATACAGATAAACGATTGCTGGAGTGTTACTCTCGGCCCGGATTATAATGATGTAACATATCAGGCTTTGGAAGCATCTGTTGGTCTTGCCCGACCTTTGATTGAGCTCAGGGTAACAGATGAAATGCCTGAGTCCTTATGGGAGCTTTCTGCAAAGCGCGTTTTGCAGGGTGGTGGTCAGCCTGCTTTTTATAACGAACAGGCTATCCGTCAGCGTCTGTGTGGCAGAATACCACATCTGACACAAGAGGATGCATTGGAATTTTCAGGTGGAGGATGCACAGAAACATCCTTTGCAGGCTGTACATATTCCGGAGGAACAGACAATGAAATCAACGTTCTGAAAATATTTGAAGGTTATATGTATGAAAGTCTTCCCAATTGTTCGTCCTTTGAGGAGTTTTATAATAATTTTATAACGGTTTTGAGAAAAGAGCAGGACCTTCAGATGGAAGCCATCAATAATTACTGGAATGAACGTGCACAAAAATGCTTTGCTCCTATTCGCACACTTTTTATCGATGATTGTATCGACAAGGAAACAGGATGGTTTCAGGGTGGTGCAAGATATACCTTCTCAATTCATTGTGATTCCGGCATACCCAACACATTGGATTCACTGCTTGCTATCAAGCATTTGGTTTTTGATAAAAAACGTTATTCACCTCAGCAGTTCCTTTCTCT
>JAFODQ010000001.1 GCA_017380615.1 Clostridia bacterium
GAACAGACAAGGATCTTCCTGAATCAGAGCAGAGCACACTTGATGAAATCGTATCAGATCTTCAGGATGTAGTTGATTCTGCAGAAAAGAAGGCTGACTATACAGATTACAACAACGCAAAGTCCGAAGCAGACAGCCTTGTAAATGATGACGGAAACGGCAAGCCACTCTATGATGAGGATGCATTCAACGCATACAAGGAAGCTGTAAACAATGTTGACACAGCTCTTGACAAGAATCTTCCAGAGTCAGAGCAGAGCAAGGTTGATGATGCAGCCGCAAGCCTTGAAAATCTTAAGGCAGAGCTTGAAAACAACAAGAAGGCAGACTACACAGATTTTGATGCTGCTAAGGATGCCCTTGAAGAAATCGTAAATGCACCTGCAGGCACATATACAGAAGAAACTGTTAAGAATGCCCAGGATGCACTCGATGAGGCAAACAAGGTTCCTGCAGATATGGTTGTTGGTGAAAACAACGCAAACCAGGACATTATTGACAATGCAACACAGAATATGCAGGATGCTATTGATTCTGCAGAAAAGAAGGCTGATTACACAGAATTCGATAAGGTTGTTGATGCTCTTGAGGATATTGTGAATGCTCCGGAAGGAACATACACAGAAGAAACAGTGAAGAATGCACAGGATGCTCTTGACAACATTGTTGCAGGAACAGACAAGGATCTTCCTGAATCAGAGCAGAGCACACTTGATGAAATCGTTTCAGATCTTCAGGATGTAGTTGATTCTGCAGAAAAGAAGGCTGATTACACCGAGTTTGATAAGGTAGTAGATGCCCTTGAGGATATCGTGAATGCTCCGGAAGGAACATACACAGAAGAAACAGTGAAGAATGCTCAGGATGCTCTTGACAACATCGTTGCAGGAACAGACAAGGATCTTCCTGAATCAGAGCAGAGCACACTTGATGAAATCGTATCAGATCTTCAGGATGTAGTTGATTCTGCAGAAAAGAAGGCTGACTATACAGATTACAACAATGCAAAGGCAGAGGCAGACAGCCTTGTAAATGATGACGGAAACGGCAAGCCACTCTATGATGAGGATGCATTCAACGCATACAAGGAAGCTGTAAACAATGTTGACACAGCTCTTGACAAGAATCTTCCTGAGTCAGAGCAGAGCAAGGTTGATGATGCAGCTGCAAGCCTTGAAAATCTTAAGGCTGAGCTTGAGGACAAGAGAATCTACACTATTACCTTTACAGATAAGAATGGTGAAGTGATTTCATCAGTTGATTATGTAAACGGAGCAACCTTCGGATCAATTTCCTCACCTGCACTCCCTGAGGATACAGACACAACTGCTTATGTGGGCTGGCTTAATAACGGTGAATTCGTTACAGATGACACAAAGCTTTCAGGTGACTTTACACTCACAGTGGCAGAGGAGCTCAAGAAGATCATTCCGGGCACAGACAGCACAGTTGTTGTTGGTGACAAATATATAACAGGTATCGACAACAACACAACAGTTGAAGAGCTTATTTCACAGCTTCAGAATGATGAGCTCGTTCTTGAAGTCAGACACTACACAGGCAGTGAGCTTGAAAGTGAGGCTCTTGTGGGCACAGGCTCCACAATTACTCTCAAGTCAAAATACACAGGCGTTATCTACGAAACAAGAATGATTATCATCTATGGTGATGTGGATGGCGATGGTGATGTTGATGAGGAGGATATCGCAAAATCAACAGATGTTACAATGGAAGACGCTTCATATGATGAGGAGCATGGATATTTCTTCATTGCAAATGATGTTTGCGCTGATGGCTACATTGATGCTCTTGACTGCTGGATGATTGGTCTTATCA
This sequence comes from Clostridia bacterium, assembly GCA_017380615.1. Lineage (GTDB taxonomy): Bacteria > Bacillota > Clostridia > Oscillospirales > Acutalibacteraceae > DTU089. The sequence goes on from JAFODQ010000001.1 coordinate 1,837, forward strand.
AAAACGGTCACACAACAGTTCTTTCAGTTTAATAGTTTGTTAATAAAAAACCTGCCATTACGCTTGCGTGGTGGCAGGTTTTTGTCATTCTTCACATAAATGCAGCAGGGGTTTCGGCTGTTTGTCTATTTACAATGTAATTAAATGTATGATAAAATATATAATGTATAAATATCATCTCATATCATTCTGGAGTGTTTGTTTTTGGACAGAAAAAGTGGAGTGCTCATGCACATTTCATCTCTGTGGGGAGATTATTCCTGCGGCAGCTTCGGTGAGGAAGCAAAAGAATTTGTTGATTTTCTTGTCCGTGGTGGCTTCTCTTATTGGCAGGTGCTTCCCTTCGGGCTTGTGGATGAGTGCAATTCACCATATAAATCATATTCAACCTTTGCAGGAAACCCATATTTCGTGGATTTAAAAGCCTTGTGCAGCGAGGGTCTCATCACATCAGAGGAGCTTTCAGCCTCAATGCAGAAAACTCCTTATTCCTGCGAGTTTGACAGACTCAGCACTGAGAGAGCTGCTCTTCTCATTACTGCCTCGAAAAGAGTGGATTCTGCTCTCAAGGATAAAATAAATTCCTTTATAGAGAGCAACAGACATCTTGCGGATTTCTGCAAATTCATGGCACTGAAGGCTGCCAACGGAAATCAGGAATGGTCAGCTTGGAGCTGCTTTGATTACGATTACGCTGTTGAGTTTGGTTGGCGCTTCATTCAGTATGAATTTTTCAGCCAATGGAATAAGATTAAGACCTATGCCAACGAAAAGGGTATAAAAATAATAGGCGATATTCCGATCTATGTTTCCTTTGATTCATCAGATGTTTATTTCAATAAATCACTTTTCCTTATGGATGACAACAACCGTCTTACGGATGTGGCAGGCGTTCCTCCCGATTACTTTGCAGAAGACGGTCAGCTTTGGGGCAATCCACTCTATGACTGGTCAGCCATGGAACGTGAAAATTATTCCTGGTGGAAGGACAGAATTTCCTCTGCGCTTGAGCTTTTCGATGGTGTGAGAATAGACCACTTCAGAGCCTTTGAAAGCTTCTGGGCAGTGCCGGGCACAGAAAAAACTGCCCGTAATGGCAAGTGGGTTAAGGGTCCCGGCATGAAGCTTATCAATGCCATAAAGAGTGTGGCAGGTGAAAAGCTTATAATTGCTGAGGATTTAGGTGACATCACAAAAGAGGTTATTGAGCTTGTTGAGGAAAGCGGCTTCCCCGGAATGAGGGTTTTCCAATTCGGCTTCCTTGGTGGAGAGACACCTCACAAGCCTCACAATTATGTGAATAATTCCATTGCCTATTCAGGCACTCATGATAACAACACTCTTCTGGGATATCTGTGGGAAACACCTGCAGACATTAAGGTTGATGTTATGAATTACTGCTCCTGTGACCCTGCGGCATGGAATGAAAGAGGCTGTGAGGCTATTATAAAAACCATCCTTGCAAGCAATGCAGGTCTTGCAATTTTCCCCGTGCAGGATTTGCTGGGCTACGGAAATGATACCCGTCTTAATGTCCCCGGAAGGGCAGAGGGTAACTGGCTTTACAGAATCACAAAAGAACAGCTTCAACTCATTGATACACAGAAATATAAATACTTGAACAAACTTTACGGAAGGTAAAATAATATATGGCACAGTTAAAGGATATTACTTTGTTTCTTCTTGATATGGACGGAACAGTAAATTTAGGCTACGACCCCATTGATGGTGCGAAGGAATTCCTCTGCACATTAAAAGAACAGGGAAAAAATTTCATTTTCCTCACAAACAACTCATCAAAGAGCAAGCTTGATTATGTTGAGAAAATGCGTAAATTAGGCTTCCCTTGTGAAGAGGATAATGTTTTCACATCAGGCATGGCAGCGGGAATGTTCCTTGAGGAAAACAAAAAAGGACACAAAATTTTTGTTTGTGGAACAAAATCTCTCAAAGCAGAGCTTGGGAATTACGATGTTGAGATTGACGAACAGGGCGAAGAGGCAGATACTGTCCTTCTCGGATATGATACAGAGCTTGATTATAAGAAAATCACCACTGTGTGTGACCTTCTTGATGCAGGTGCTGACTATTACGCCACAAATATTGATATGGTCTGCCCTATTGAAGGTGGAAGGTATCTTCCCGATTGCGGCTCATTTGCAAATATGATTGAGGAGGCTGTTCATCGCAGACCAACCTTCCTCGGCAAGCCCGACAGAACAATGATTGATATCATTGCAAAGCGTACAGGCGTTCCTTACGAGAATATTGCCATGGTGGGTGACAGGATTTACACCGATGTTAAAACAGGTATTAATGCAGGTGTTACGAGTGTTCTTGTCCTTTCAGGTGAAACCACCATGGAGGATTATAAGAAATCAGATGTGAAGCCCGATTATATTCTTGATTCAGTTAAGGATATTCTCAATGCTATTAAGGAGTGATTAACCTATGATTAAAAGAATCTTATCAGTTTTGCTGGTTGCTGCTTTAATCTTCTCAATTTCTGCGACAAGCCTCACAGCATCAGCCTTGGTTGACACCACAATCATTTATGGCGATTGTGATGCAAACGGAAAAGTTGACTTGTTGGATGCAAAGGCAGTTCTCAGAGCAGCAGCCTTGCTTGAAAGCATAAAGGATGAAGCAGCACGCATGCGCTGTGATATCAACAGAGATGGTGAGATCACAATTTATGATGCTCGTCAGATTCTCAGAAGCTATGCAAATCTTTCTGATATTCAGCCAACAGGAGCATTCGAAGGCTTCAATGGAGAGGTTTTCGGTGCAGCCGAGGATGCTGTGAACTATTTCAACACAGGTCTTAACAGAATCAAAATTGACCTTCCCGGCTTCTCAAGAAATGAAGAGGTTGCTGTTAAAAACCTTGATATTCAGAAGGTTTATATGGGTGAAACAGATTTTGGTGAATCAGCAACAAGTGTAACAGCCATGATTAAGGAAATGCTTGTTACAGAATCTGAGCCCGAGCACAAAATGGACAGTATCAAGGGCGATAATTGCGATAACGCAATGTCAGTTGAAACAGAAAGCTATGTTTCAAGGCTTAACCCCGATGAGGTTTTAGGTGTGCAGTGCAGACTTTTCACAGTTGAAAACGAGGGTGAATTCCTTGAAATCAAAATTGCTCTTCCTGATTGTGAGCTTGATAATGTGAGCCAGACGGCGATCGGTGATGTTCTTAGTGCACAGATTCTTCAGGAGAATATGGACACTGTGGTTGGCAATGTTTTTGGTGGCAGCACAGGTGGAGACGGTGTGAAGAAGAGCATCAAAAACTGTGTGCTTACAGCTGTTTTTGACACATCTGACGGTAGTGTTAAGAGCTACACCACAGCCTACACAACAGAGACCTACATTGCACAGTCCTACCTCGGCCTTAAGGGTGGTCTTCTTTCGGTTGATGTGCGCGATGTTTATTACGAAACAGAAATCGCAGTAACCTACGATAATTTCCAGTGGTAAAACCTCATTTATAAGGAGTGCTTTATATGAAAAAATATGTTCTCGCATTAGACCAGGGCACAACCTCTTCAAGAACAATCGTTTTTGATAAAAAAGGCAGAATTGTCAGCAAGGCTCAATATGAGTTTGAGCAGAAATATCCTCAGAGTGGATGGGTTGAGCACGACCCTTATGAGATTCTTGATTCTCAGCTTCGCTCCCTTTCCACAGCTCTTCGGAACGGAAAAATAAATCCTAAGGATATTGCAGCAATTGGTATCACAAACCAGCGTGAAACAACAATTCTCTGGGATAAGGAGACAGGAAAGCCTGTTTATAATGCAATTGTGTGGCAGTGCCGCAGAACAGCTCCCATTTGCGAAAAGCTTAAGGAGCAGGGGCTTGATAGCTATGTTAAAGAGCACACAGGCCTTCTTATAGATGCATATTTCAGTGCAACAAAAATCAAGTGGATTCTAGATAATGTTCCCGAGGCACGAACTCTTGCTGCGGAGAACAAGCTTCTCTTCGGCACAGTGGAAACCTGGCTCATCTGGAATCTTACAAATAAGCAGGTTCACATTACCGACTATTCAAACGCTGCCCGCACAATGCTTTTTGATATTGAAAAGCTTTGCTGGGATGAGCATCTTTGCAAGACTCTTGGTATTCCGATGAGCATCCTCCCCGAGGTTAAGGAGTCAAGCTGTGTTTATGGCTATGTTTCCGATGATGTGGCAGGTCTCAAGGAGCTTGCAGGCATCCCCATTTCAGGTGCAATCGGAGACCAGCAGGCAGCTCTCTTTGGTCAGGCGTGCTTCAATGCAGGTCAGGCAAAGAACACCTATGGAACAGGCTGCTTCCTTCTTATGAACACCGGCGATAAGAGAATTCATTCTGAAAATAATCTTATTGAAGGTATTGCATGGGGCATCAATGGTAAAATCACCTATGATCTGGAGGGCAGTGCCTTCAATGCAGGCTCTGTTATCAAATGGCTTCGCGATGAGCTTCGTATGATTTCCGAGCCGAGTGAGTGCGATTTTCTTGCAGAAAGCGTAAGAGATGCAAATGGTGTTTATCTTGTGCCTGCCTTCACAGGTCTTGGTGCACCATATTGGGATATGTACGCCCGTGGCTGCATTGTGGGTCTCACCCGTGGTGCAAACCGTGCACACTTTGCCCGTGCTGTGCTTGAAAGCATTGCATATCAGGTAACTGACCTTTGCGATGCAATGTCTAAAGACAGCAATATCATTATGAGTGAAATGCGTGTGGATGGTGGTGCATCCGTCAGCAACATTCTTCTTCAGATTCAGTCAAATCTTATTTCAGCCAAAGTTAACAGACCACAGCTTGTTGAAACAACAGCTCTTGGTGCTGCGTATATGGCAGGTCTTGCTGTTGGCTTCTGGAAGGATTTCGATGAAATTGAAAAGGTTCGTGAGGTTGACCGTGTTTTTGTTCCGCTCATAGATAACAGCACCCGTGAGGAAATGCTTAAGGGATGGCACAAGGCAGTGGAACGTTCACGCAACTGGGAAGAGGTATAATTTCCGATATTTAGTGAATAGCTTGGTTTTTATTCTCGGCGTATCGCATACGCCTTCGAATTTCAAACCTGCGCTCTTCAGCTAAATCTCGAAAATTATTACACAGCCGAGGATTGATTGAAGAGGTAAACAGTTTATTTCGGCATATCACATACGCCTTCGAATTTCAAACCTGCGCTCTTCAGCTAAATCTCGAAAATTATTACACAGCTGAGGGTTTATTAAAGAAGTGAGCAGATTGCTTTTCGGCGTATCTCATACGCCATCGAATTTCAAACCTGCGCTCTTAATTGATTTTTTATTTTGAATTTTTATATTTATGGATATTTTAACAATCATTCTTCTTGGAGTGAGTGTGGTGCTTTCCGTTATTTGCATTGCACTTATTTCGTCCTTAAGAAACAATAGTGAAAAGGATTTCATTCACGAGGAATTCCGAAGAAGCAGGCAGGAGCTTGCCGATGAAAATGCCCGTTCCCGGAAAGAGACCAACGAAGCAATCGGAAAAGTGGATGAAAAGCTTGCGGCAATGACCAGAGAAAATTATGAAAGCCGCATTAAAATGACGGAAAAAATTGAAGAAAGTCTCAAATCCATTCAGGAGCAGAATTCTGTTGCATCACAGAGGCAGACTCAGATTGTGAAGGAATCAATCGCATCCATGCAGGAAAGCAATGAGAAGAAGCTTGAGCAGATGAGGGTGACTGTTGATGAAAAGCTTACATCAACTCTCACAACCAGGCTTGATTCCTCCTTCAAAACTGTTTCCGAGCAGCTTCAGAATGTTTACAAATCTCTTGGTGAAATGAAGGAATTGTCTCAGGGCGTGACCACCAATGTTACATCCCTCAACAGAATTCTTTCCAACGTTAAAACAAGGGGCACATGGGCAGAGGTGCAGCTCGAAACAATACTTGATCAGACGATTCCCGGTCTTTATGTAAAGAACTATTCACCCAAAAATAACAGCGAGAGAGTAGAATTTGCAGTAAGATTTCCAAGCACCGACCCTGACGGAGATGATATTTATCTTCCCATTGACTCGAAATTTCCGCTTGAGGATTACATAAGAGTCTGCCATGCAGCCGATATTGGAGATTCGGATGCTCTCAAATCTGCACGCAAGGATCTTGAAGCAAGAGTTCTTTCTGAAGCGAGAGAGATAAAGAAATATATAGTTGTGCCAAAGACAACGCCATTTGTGGTGCTTTATCTTGCCACAGAGGGGCTTTATGCAGAAATCATTTCATCCAAAAATGGTGTGGCGGAAAAGCTTCAGTCAGAGGGTGTTATGGTTGCAGGACCTTCCACCATCACAGCTCTTCTCAATTCCTTTGCCATGGGCTTTAAGGCAATGGCAATCAACGAAAAGGCAGATGAGGTCAGAAGGCTTCTTGCGGCTGCAAAGTCACAGTATGACACCTTCGGAGTAGTGCTTGAAAAGGCAAAGAAAAAGATTGACGAGGCAGGTAAAACTCTTGATGAGGCAAGTCACAGAAATGAGATTATCCGCAAAAAGCTCAGAGGCGTTGAGGAAATTGAGTCTGCAGATGCAAACGGAATTCTGGAGCTTCCCGATAGCTCAGATGAATAAAATAAATCACCCAAGGTTTTAGCCGAGTGTCCGTAAGGACACTCGGCAGTTTTATTCGCCATACGGCGAGTGATATTGCTTCGCAGTGATATTATGCCGTGCATAGTTATATTGTCCTTCGGACAGTTTTATGCGAATAAAATAAAACTGAAGCCGCAAGGCTTCAATATCACTTTTGATTTATCAAAAATATAACTGCAAATTTTAATTTGCAATATCACTTATACATCCCGAAAAAAATGTTTTCAGATTGGCTTGATTGCTTTCAAAGTATATAACCCACTATGACACTTTCAGTCTGAAAGTGTCAGTTTTTTATCAAAAAAATTGTGAGACACCTTGTAAAAAGTGCCTCACAACGTATGACTATTTATTTTATGTCCTTTGTAACCCTGCTCATTGACCTTGGGTGATTTTTGTTGTTTGTTAACCTTTAAAACTCATCTGAATTGCAGATGAAATCAATTGTGTTGCTTGCAGAACCACGGGTCTGTGAGTAAGCAATAACACGGAAGCTATACTCTGTGTCAACAGAGAGCTCCTCAAAGACACACTCTGTTGTGGGAGCATAAAGAGTTGTGCGGGCAATTATTTCATCACCGGAAGTACATTCAATGATGTAGCTTTCTGCATTCTCTGTATGTGCCCATGTAATCTTAACATTGATTGGGGCACCAACGCCCACAGCGCCCTCAACCTTAGCCTTCAGGTCCGAAACGCCATCAAGAGGCTTGTATGCAATAAGCTCTTCTGTTGCATCTGTTGTTGATGGGTCTCTTCTTTCCTCGGAGATAGCTCTTATTCTGTATGTATATGGGATTTCTGCTGAAACAGAATCCACATATTCAAAATAATCGCCTGCAAGCTCCTCTGCCTTTACTGTGGCAATCGTTGTGAAATCTCCACCGTTTTCTGAACGGAGGATTTCATATTCACTTGCAAATTCAACAGGATACCAGCAAATTGTTGCAATCGGATCGCCATTGTTGTAATCACATGAGTAATTGCTGAACATTGCTGCTTCAAGTGGAGGATAAGGATAAGCAACAGTAAGAGTTGCTGTGCCATCAACCTTGTTGCTTGTCTGTGCAATGAAGGTGTAGGTGTATTCCTTGCCTTCTTCCACAGAGGTGTCAGCATATGAGTTATAGATTGTGGTTGAGAAAGCACCAACCTCAACAGCCTCTTCGTTTTCTGTAATCTTGGTGATTATAACAGTGTCTGCGAGAGGGGAATTCCATGTGAGGATAATAGCCTTCTGCTCTTCATCAAGCTCTGCTGAAACGGAGATTTCTGTTGTGTTTGAAGCAGCAGCGCTCTTGATACTTTCAATACCGTTTACAACTGCAGTTACTGAATAAATAAAGGATGTTGTTTTTGCTTCGTCTGAGGTGTCAACAAAGGTTGCTTCTGTCGCAGAGTCGAGTGCAATCCAGTTTTCTGTGCCTGCTTCTGCTCTGTAGATGTTGTACTGTGTTGCTTCGGGAACCTCGTTCCAGATAACATTAACACCCTCTTCGCCGATTGTTACATCAACAACCTGGGGAACCTGAACAGCAGCACCTGATTTAATATAGTTCATACTAATGCTGCCTGTATCGTTGAGTGCTCTTACGGCATATTCGTATGTTACACCGCTTTCAACAAAAAGATCAATGTAAGAAAGCTCGGTTGTATCACCTGCACAAAGCTCCCATTCCTCTGCACCGGGGAGTCTCTTGTAAACATTATACTTTGTTGCACCGTTGATAGCGCTCCAGGAAATTTCAACGGCAAGGGTCTTGTCTTCGTCGTTGAGCTGTTTCACTGTGAACAGTGGCTTTGCAAGACAGATATCTGAAATGCCTGCAGGAACAAACCAGCTGTGAATGTTCTTGCTGTCAAAGGCTCTTACGGTGTAGGTGTATTTTGCACCACTTGCTTTTTTTCCTGCATCTGTGTAGGTTGTTGTTTTGCCGTTTTTGATTGTGGCAATAAGTGTCCAGCTTGTGGCATCGTTCACTTTTCTGTAAACCTTGTAGCCTGAAGCACCGTTAACAGCTTCCCATTTCACAATGCTCTTATAGTTGGAATCGAAGGTGAGTGAGGTAAGCTTTGGTGTTGCAATGTACTTTGCAGTTACGCCGTTTTTGTTGAATGCACCTGCATTTGTCTTTGAAATCGGCTTAACGGTGTAGGTGTAGCTCTTGTTTGACTCAACTGTTGTGTCAACAAAGGACTTTCCTTCTGTTACACCAACAAGCTTCCATGCTGTTCCGTTTTTGCGATAAACATTATATTTTGTGATGTTGGGATTTTTTGATTCCCAGGTGATTTCAAGACCATTCTGATGTGCACCAACCTTTGTAATCTTTGGTGCAGGAATATAATTGTACTCAACACCTGCTGCGTTGTGCGCGCTGTAATATTTGTTGCTGAATGCCTTAACGGTGTAGGTATAGCTCCAGTCTGCACTTGTTGCCTTGTAATCAACATAGGAGGTTGTTTTGCCGTTCTTGATTGTGGCGATGAGCTTCCATTCATAGTTGCTCAGAGAGCCACCCTTGCGATAAACATAGTAGCCTGCAGCACCGTTAACGGCGTTCCAGTTAACCTTTGCAGAGCCTGAGGAGTAAACGCCCTCAACAGCCTTGAGCTTCGGCTGTGCAAGATAATATGTGAAGAGGCCCTTTGTGTTGTAAAGACTTGTGGTTTTTCCGTCGCTTGCCTTTACTGTGTAGGCATAATACTTACCGCTCTGAGGTGCTGTGTCTGTATATGATGTAACATCAGAGCCAACGGTGGTGATGTATGTCCAATACTTGTCGCCTGCAGCACGTCTGTAAACATTGTACTTGGTTGCAGTGGGTACCTCACCCCAGGTGATTTTCAAACCGGTTGAGGTGGCTGTAAGGCTCTTGAGCGGTACCTGTCTCTTTGAAAGACGATCAATGTTAATTTTGAATGTTTTGAGAGATGATGCATCAATAATTCTGCCATCGTCAGTGGTGGTATAGGTATAGCACCTTCCGTAGTATGTGCCACTTGAGATTGCTTTAAAGTTCCAGGTAACGGAAAGTGGCTTGTTGCCGGGGGTTTCGCTGAGCTGGTCCTTGAAGCTTCTGATTTGCTCCTTGTACTGTGCATCGGAATAAATCTCAACTGCGAACCAGGAGTTTGGTTTACCTGAGCTTATTCGCATGAAATAAAGATTACCTGAATCACCATAGAAGGTGTATGAGGTTTTCTGTGCGCTGAGCTTTGAGTCTGTGGGGACAATCTGACCGTATGCAAGACCGCAATTCTGGTATTCATCTGCTGCGAAAGCAACAGTGCAGAGTGTACCGAGAACGAGAAGCACCGCAAAGATTGTCAACAAAGCCTTGAAATATTTTCTTTGCTTCATAATAATCCTCCGTTTTTGAATTTCGCAGGGAAATAATCACCTGCCATACTTATACGCATATATTATAAATGAAATCACATATTATTTCAATAACAATTTGTGAATTGTTTATTACGATTTTGTGTAGAAATTTGTTGCATTTGCAGGGATATTGAATCATTATAAAATATGAAAGGTGGTTAAGTAATAATGAGTGAGCACCATTCTCACAATCACGCCCATTCCCATGTGCACCGGTCACATGGTAATATTCTTGTGGCATTCTTTTTAAATCTTTTCTTTGTTTTTGTTGAGGTGGCAGGTGGGCTTTTAACAAACAGCTTTGCGATTCTCTCCGATGCAATTCATGATTTCGGCGATTGTGTGGCAATCGGCTTTGCATACATCATGGAAAGATTATCAGAAAAAGCACCAGATGAAAAATATACTTATGGCTACAGACGCTTCAGTCTCCTTTCTGCAATAATAACCTCGGTTATTCTGATTGTGGGAAGCTTTGCAATTATTATGGGGGCTGTGAAAAGATTTCACCAGCCATCAGAAATTCACGGCTTCGGCATGCTTATAATCGCAGTGCTTGGTGTCGTCATAAACGGAGTGGCTGTGCTTAAGACTCACAAGGGAAAAGGTATAAATGAAAGGGCAATAAGTCTTCATCTTCTTGAGGATGTGCTTGGTTGGATTGCTGTGCTTGTGGGTAGCCTTTTCATTTATCTTTTTAACTGGTACTTTGTTGACGGGCTTCTTTCTGTGCTTATTGCAGGGTTTCTTCTATTCCAATCAAGCAAAAACATAAGAGAAATTTTTGTGATTCTTCTTGAAAAGACACCTGAAAATGTTGATGTTAATGCCTTCAGAGCTGCAGTTTCCGGGGTGGAGGGGGTCAGTGATGTGCATCACCTTCATGTCTGGAGCCTCGATGGTGAAAAGACCATGGCAACCATGCACATAAGAATGCTCGGAACAACCTCTGCAGCAGAGTGTGAGAAAGCGAAAAAGAGGATAATTACCATTGGTGGCGAACAGGGAATAGACCACATTACCGTGCAAATTGACCTTGGCACAGAGTGTTGCGACAGCAACTGTGATTTATAATTCACTGTATATTAACACTGTATTAAAATTTATTTATAAAAACTATATAGAGTCACCAAAAAACGCCGTCCATTTTTGGAAGGCGTTTTTGTTGTTTGCCTTGCAATTTGAAAAGAAAAATGGTATCATATACTATAAGCAACTGTGCACATAGAGGTGACAAATGGCAACTGAAAACTCACAGCTTTACAAGGCCACCTTTGAGAATCTTCCTGAGGAAAAGCGCAAGAGAATTTTGCGCGTTGCCACAGAGGAATTCGCAGACAACGGCTTCGAAAACACATCCATTCTTCAGATTGCAAAGAAATCAGGCATAAGTGTAGGCTCAATATACAAATACTTTGAAAACAAAGAGCTTTTGTTTACCTACATTGTCCGGGAGGGGCTCTCCACTCTTGAACAGACCTTGCTTGAGCTTGCACCCTCAGAAGAGGATATCCTCATTAAAGCTGAAAAAATCATCAGAACACTCCTTGCTTTTTCAAAAGAGAAGCCGGAGTTTATAAAGCTCTATTGCTCCCTTACCACAAGAGGTAACTCGGAGTTTCTTGATGGGCTTTCACAAAGAATAGAGGCTGTTGCAGCTTCCATATACACACAGACCATTGCCATTGCGCAGGAAACCGGCGAGGTCCGCAAGGATGTTAATCCTGCCTTCTTCGCTTATCTTCTTGACAATGTGTTTATGATGCTTCAGTTTTCTGTGGCTTGTCCGTACTATAAAGAAAGATTTTATATCTACACAGGCAACCAGGTAGAAAACAGCGATGAGCTTATAGTAGAGCAAACACTGCTGTTCCTTAAAGCAGCATTTAATTTCAAGTAATATTCCACAAGGAAAGGTGATTTTTTTGAAAAAAGCATTATCAATTCTTTTAGTGATTGGTATTCTGATGTCCTTTATGGTAATTGGCGTCAGCGCAGAAGAGGAGGTTACACTTGCTCCTGCACAGATGAGCCTTGCAAAAATGAAAAAGGCAGATGTTAACAAGGATGGCTCATACAGCACATCAGATGTTCAGGCACTTCTTCAGGCAGTCATCGGTGCTGTTGAAAACAGTGACAGTGCTGAGTATGACATCAACAGTGACGGTTGTGTTTCTTTTGAGGACGCCCGTGAGGTGCTCAGACATGTTTCCGGTGCAGAGCCAATCGTTTCTGACGAGGAGCTTGTTGAAATTGTGAATTTCAAGCTTAATGCTGTTAAAACAGATAAGCCAACCTTCCATGGTGTTTCAACTGTTCAGTGCAAATCCATGAAGGTTACACAGAAGGTTACAGCTTCTAATGCTATTATTGGTGCACTTCTTGGCGACATGAACTTTACTGATCTTGAATATGACAAATATATTGAAAAAATGATTGCCATGATGGAAGACAACAAGGAGCTTACAGCCGATGATCTTAAGGAAATTGAGGCAATGAGAAATTCCGCCGAAACCTACAGAGACCCTGTTATTGGTGAAAGAACTGTGGATGCAGCTGAAAGTCCATACGGTCACCTTCTCTATTTCCCCAGAGAGAGAAAAAATGTTGCCTGTGAGCTTACAGTAAATGATATTAAGAGTATTACATATTCAGTAAGAAATGGCGTAATCACAATCAATATTGTAATGCCGACAGCTTCCTACACAGCGTCAACATATCCCTCAGATCTGACAAAGACGCCTTATGGTAAGGCATTCAATGTGGCAAACCTTAAGGGTAGCTCAGATTCAACTCTTACAAAGGGTGAATACAAAAACGGTAAGCTTACTCTTGCACTTGACAAGGAAACAGAAATGATTCAGCTTGCAGACTATTCCTATGAATATTATTCAGAGGTTAAGGCTCCCACACAAAGCCAGACAGATCCAAAAATAGGCACTGTAACAATCGATATGGTAACAAAAACCAGTGCTTCAGTCAAAGAGACATTCACTTTCTGATTTCCGATATTCGGCACTTGATTGGGTTTTAGTTTCGGCGTATCGCATACGCCTTCGAGTTTCAAACCTGCGTCATCCACCGAATCCCGAAAATCACAAAATGCATATAACTAAATGAAACCTGTTTTATAAAAAGGATTGGTAACAATGGAAAATATCAAAGTAACAATGGAAAATGGCGAGAGCTTTGTTATTGAGCTTTGCCCCGAGGTGGCTCCTATCACCTGCGAAAACTTTTTGAAGCTCGTTAAGAGTGGCTTCTACAACGGTCTTACATTCCACCGTGTTATTGAAGGATTCATGGCTCAGGGTGGCGACCCTGAGGGTACAGGCTGTGGTGGAAGCAGTGAAAATATCAAGGGTGAGTTTGCGATCAATGGCGTTAACAACACTCTTTCACACACAAGAGGCGTTATTTCAATGGCTCGTTCACAGAACCCTAACTCTGCAAGCAGTCAGTTCTTTATCTGCTACGCAGACTGCACCTTCCTTGATGGTCAGTATGCAGCCTTCGGCAAGGTTATTGAGGGAATGGAAACTGTTGATAACTTCCTTAACATTCCTCGCAGAATGAGCTTCAGCGGCGAAATGTCTGTTCCGGCAGAGAAAATTGTTATGAAAACAGTTGAAGCAATATAATTTAATTATTCTTGTATAAAACCGAAACCGTGTGACCCACGGTTTCGTGAATTTATAAAATCAGAAATAAGGAGAAAATGCAATGAATACAAAAGTTGAAGGCATACTTCACAAGCTGTACGGTACAACCCCCGGCGGCAGTGGCTTACAGCCTAAAGAGGCGTTAGCTTACGGTATAGCAGGTTTTGGTCAGAACTTTATCTGCACCATCATTGGCTCATACCTCACAATTTTCCTTACAGATGCACTTCTTTTCGGTGCAGAAGGTGTAACAATCGGTTCAATCACAGGTACAATGGCAGTTGCATGGCTCATGCTCGGCACTCGTATCTTTGATGCTTTCAATGACCCGATTATGGGTTCGGTTGTTGACAAAACAAGAACAAAATGGGGTAAGTGCAGACCTTATCTTAAATGGATGGCATTCCCGATTGCAATTATGACAATTGCTTGCTTCCTTCCTGTTTTCAAGGAAAAGGCAACATCAACATTTATTATCATCGGTATAATCTATGTTATCTGGTCAGTTGCATACACAATTGCAGACGTTCCATATTGGGGACTTTCTACCTGCATGACCAATGATACAGTTGTTCGTGGAAATCTTCTTACAGTTACCCGTCTTCTTTGCACATTAGGTGCAGGTATTGTTACTGTTTTCGTTCCTATCATCACAGGAAACCTTACAGCAAGGTTTAAATATACAGATGCTGACATTCCTCAGATTATGGCTGACAAGGGCGTTGATGCAGAAGCAGCAAAGAACTTTATCGGCACAGTTATTGTCGGTCAGGAAAGTGCAAATGCTGAAATGCTCAAGTGGATTTACTTCATTGCAGCAGTTGTTCTCGTTGTTGCAGCAGTGCCAATGTTCTTCTATGGCTTCAAGCACACCAAAGAGAGATTCACAGCAGATGATAACCCACCAAGCTTTGGCCACAATCTTAAGCTTCTCTTCAAGAATGACCAGCTTCTTCTCATTGTTATCTCCGGTGTTCTCGGTGGTGCAAGAATGGTTTATTCCTACACAGGTGGTCTTTATTTTGCAAAGTATGTTCTTCAGAATGAAGGTATGTACAGCCTTATTACACTTCTTGTTGTTCCCGGTGGACTTGTTGCATCTGTTCTTGTTCCCTGGATGTCAAAGAAATTCACAAAGAAGTGGGCATACGTTGCAGTTCACCTCTTCGGTGGCGTTGTAATGGCAATTATGTATTTCGTTGGCTACGATGCTCCATGGAAGCTTGTTATTGCAGCAATCGGTCTTGTTCTCCTTGGTATCCCACAGGGTGTTAACAACATCATCACCTATGCTATGATTGGTGACACTGTTGATTACCTTGAGTGGAAAACCGGTGAGCGTGGTGAGGGCATCTGCTTTGCTATGCAGACTCTTATCAACAAAATCGGTATGGCTGTTGGTGCATTCATTGGTGTTATTTCCTTCTCAGCTGCAGGTATTGATGCTGAAACAGGCTTCATCTCAGCAGAGGGTGCACAGAGACTCTGGAACATGCTTGTGCTTTCAGGTGTAATCAGTATGTTTGCTTGTGCAATTCCTGTAATGTTCTATAAGGTTACAGAGAAGAGACAGGCAGAAATGGTTGCTGAAATTGCTGAAAGAAAAGGCAGAGCTGAATAATTAAACAGAAACAATAAAGCCTCTCAGATTCAATTGAATCTGAGAGGCTTTTTATACTTTACATTATGAAAAGTAAAATACAAAGAAAGTGAAGCAGGCTTCCGATTACCACAAAAATGTGGAAAATAGAGTGAATATATCTGAGCTTGCTTGTGAAGCAATACATTACAGCTCCCACAGTATAGGCAATGCCGCCACTCAGCAGAAGACCGAAGCCTGTGCTCCCGATTATTCCATAAACGATTTTGGCGGTGAAAACAATGCACCAGCCCATTCCAACATAAAGAATAAACGAGATAACCTCGAACATCTTTATATCAATGGCCTTGAGCACGATTCCCAAAGCTGCCAAACCCCATATTACACCAAAGATTGACCATCCAAGTGCAAGGCTGTGCTGTCTTAAAACACACAGTGCGAAAGGCGTGTAGGTTCCTGCAATGAGAAGAAATATTGAACAGTGGTCAAAAATCTGAAACACCTTTTTCGCCATATTTGGTCGCAGACCGTGATATATGCTTGACATGGTGTAAAGAATTATCATCATTGCACCGAAGAGCGCACCACTGACAACACCATAAACATTGTGGTGGAGTGCCGCAAACACAACACACAAAACTGTGGCTGTGATTCCCATGGCACCACCAACAATGTGAGTTACCATATTAAATATTTCTTCACCCTTTGTGTATGATGGCAATTGTCTGTCACGAAGTCGTGTCCTTGCCAAAAAATCATCTCCTATTAAAGGTCAAGGAAATCTCTTCTTACTGAATCCTCAAGGTGGAAGGCTTCAACAATTTCCCAAAGCTGTGAATCGGAAATTGTGTTGATTCTCTTGCCGCTTGCTGTTGCAAGCATATAAAGCATAGCAGCCTTTTCAACTGTTTCAATAAGACCGAAGGCCTCGTCCATATCCTTACCACAGCCATAGATACCGTGAAGACCCCAGACAACAAGACGGAATTCCTCCATCTTCTTTGCTGTTGCGATACCGATTTCGTTTGTGCCGCAAACCATCCATGGAAGCACACCGATACCGTCAGGGAAAACAACCATACACTCAGTGCACATTTCCCAGAGAGTATGAGTAAGCTTCTTTTCATCAAGCTCGTGAATGTGGTTCATAGCAAGAGTATATGTAGGATGTGAGTGCATTATTACTCTGTTTTCAGGATTAACCTTAAGTCTTGCCATGTGGCTCATAAGGTGAGCAGGAAGCTCTGATGTGAACTTGCCACCATCCTTCCAGCCCCAAAGAAGCTCTGCTGTTGTGCCATCTTCAGCAATACGGATGATACCGAGGTTTGTTTCAGGGTCAACCTCAACATTTTTGAAATATTTGCCTGTGCCTGTAACAATGAAGATTTTACCGATAAGACCTGTTGCATCAAAGCCTGTGGGAATTGTACGGATAACATTGTTAAGGTCAAGATATTCTGCAACCTTTTCCTCTTCAAGCATGAAGCTGATGTTGCCACCGTTTCTTTCATCCCAGGTCTGACGGTACATGTTTGCTGTTGCTCTTTTCATGTCCTCCACAAATGGAGCTGTTAAAATGTCTTTCATTATCTTTTCACCAATACCTTTTCTTCATAATTTTTTATTTTGTTATAATATGCAACCTCAACGCCTTCTCTTGTGAGGAATTCTGCCCATATATCGCCGAATGGCATTGTCTTTGCTTCCTCCTGAAGATACATAAGCTGTGTGAAGTCGCTGTTTTCCTGAAGCTGCTTCATCTGCTGTGCAGGTAAGAGAAGTGCGTTGAGAAGTGCCTTCTGCACATTTCTCACACCTGTTACCCAGGCAGATATTCTGTTTATGGATGCATCGAAATAGTCTGTTGCGATAAACACTCTGTCGAGTGCATCGTGGAAAACTATCTCCTTTGCAATTTCCTTTGTTTCGTCATCAAGAAGCACCACGTGGTCTGAATCCCAACGAACACCTCTTGTGATATGAAGAGCAATCTTCTCATTGAATGCAAGAAGTGAAGATATCTTGTCAGAAACAAGCTCAGTAGGGTGGTAGTGACCGTTGTCCATAAGAGGTGTGATACCTGCTTTTGTGGAATAAGAGAGTGTGAATTCTGCAGAGCCTACTGTGTAGCTTTCAAGACCGATGCCGAAAACCTTTGACTCAAGGGTTACATAAACCTTGCTCTTGTCATAAGGTGTGCTGAGAATTTCATCAAGAGATTTCTTGAATCTCATTCGAGGAGCAAGTCTGTCTGCAGGAATATCCTTATAACCATCGGGAATCCAGATGTTCATTACACAGGGGATTCCTGTTTCATTTGCAAAGTGCTCTGAAATTTTGAGGCACTGAATACCATGCTTTACCCAGAATTTACGCACATCCTCACAAGGGGAGGAGAGTGTGAGACCATCCTTCACCATGGGGTGTGAAAAGAAGGTTGGGTTAAAGTCTATGCCGATGCCTCTTTCCTTTGCAAAATCAATCCATTTCTGAAAATGCTTTGGCTCCAAAGCATCTCTGTCAGCAAATTCACCGTTTTCAAAAATGGCATAGCAAGCGTGAAGGTTAAGCTTCTTCTTGCCGGGGATGAGAGAAAATGCCATATCAATGTCTGCCATAAGCTCCTCAGGGGTGGATGCTTTGCCGGGATAGTTACCTGTGGTCTGAATGCCACCCGAAAGACTTTCCTTGCTGTCAAAGCCCACAACATCGTCACCCTGCCAGCAATGGACGGATATTGTTACATCCTTTAATGTGTTGAGAGCCTTTTCGGTGTCAACGCCCATTGCCTCATACATTTTTTTTGCTTCTTCGTATCTTGTCATTTCTAAACCTCCTGAAACCGAATTGGTTATTCAAGACCATACACATTAAGTATATTATTTTGCAGCATAAAAGTCAATGACAAGTGGCAAATTATAGCGTTTTGCATAGGATAGAATTAAAGATATAAGAGGAGCTGTGATTATGAAAAAAACAATTCTTCCCGTTTCATTCTTTTTCGGTGCAAACAATAAAAACGGATATTGCTCACTTTATCCCGGAATATATAACCCCTATGAGGGCGGAAAGCATATCATACTCAAGGGTGGACCCGGCACAGGCAAATCAACGCTTATGAAAAAAATCGCCCAGAAGCTTGTGAAGGAAGGCTATTTTATTGAGCACGGCTTCTGCAGTGCCGACCCAACCTCTCTTGATGTGGTGTGGGCACCCGAAATCAATTTCTCCATCCTTGATGGTACATCACCACACACATTTGATCCCACCTTGCCCGGCGTTAGTGAGCACATTGTGGATTTGAGTGTTGCCTGGGATAAAAAATATCTATCCGGTCATGCCAGGGAAATAGGTGAGCTCACAAGGAAGAACAAGGAGCTTCACGCAAAGGCTTCCGATTTTCTTATGGTGGCTTCACAAATTGACAGTCAGGGCGTGGTGCTTTGCAACAGCTTTGTGGACCGTGAGAAGCTTGAGCGATACGCAAAACGCCTTGCACACAGGCTTGTGCCTGAAAGAAAGGGTAATGCAAGAGGAAGGGTGCATAAGAGGTTTTTAAGTGGTGTCACTCCCGAGGGGATTGTTACTCAATATGACACAATGGTGGCACTCAGCGAGAAGATTGTTACCATTAAGGATGAGTATTCAGCAGCTTCACCCTACATCGTGTCTGTGGTGGGCGAATATGCTGTTGATATGGGTTATGATGTTTATAAGTGTTACTGCCCGTTATTCCCCAATTTTAAGGCAGAGCACATAATAATCCCTGAACTGAAGGTTGCTCTTTTCACCGAAAACGCCTATCATCCTTCAATAGATGAATGTGGCTCCCGTGTTCATGCTTCAAGATTTTTTGATAAGGATGCCTTCAGCAAGAACAAAGAAAAGCTCCATTTTCAGAAGAAGGCAAAAAAGGAGCTTATTGATGAGGCTGTGCGAAAAATATCACTTGCTCTTGATATTCACAACAGGCTTGAAGAATATTATATTAAGGCAACAAATTTCGGAGTGATTGATGAGATGAGTGAGAGGATAATGAAAATTTAAAATTAAAAGCAAGTGACGGTTAATCGTCACTTGCTGAAGAATAAAGCTTTTACATTTTCTGTTGCTGCATCAATAACCGTCTGTGGATCAATGCCCTTGATTTCACCGATTTTCTCTGCAATGTGGGGTATGAGGGAGGAATCATTTCTCTTTCCTCTCATGGGTACAGGCGCCATATATGGGCAATCTGTTTCAAGAAGAAGTCTGTCAGGTGGGAGATATTCTGCTACCTCAACAGGCTTTCTTGCATTTTTGAAGGTGACAGCACCACCAAGACCGATATACATACCAAGTCTGAGGATTTCCTTTGCCATTTCCACACTTCCTGAAAAGCAGTGAAGCACCCCTTGTGGCTTATATTCCTTTAAAATCTGCAGAGTGTCCTCGTGTGCATCCCTTGAGTGGATAATAACGGGAAGCTTAAGCTCCCTTGCAAGAAGCAGCTGCTCAATAAAAATTTTCTTTTGAAGCTCCTTATTATCCTGCCGCCAGTAATAATCAAGACCGATTTCGCCTATTGCGATACATTTTTCATTTTGAGAAAGGTCTCTTAAAATATCAATGTAGTTTTCGGGAAGATTATCAACCTCTTCGGGGTGTACACCACAGGAAAAATACAGATAGTCAAAGCTTTCTGACAGTTCTGCTGCCTCCCGTGAGCTCTTTAAATCGGCACCACAATTTATAACACCGCAAATGCCCGACTCCTGAAGGGAGCCGAGCAATTCTTTACGGTCATCGTTAAATGCCTTGTCTGTATAGTGGGCGTGTGAATCAAAAATGTTTTTATACATAACAATCAGCTTAACATTGTGCCTGCAGGAAGACCTTCAACAAATGCAACCTTAATGTCGTCCTCTGTGATTTCACCTGCAAGAATCATTCCGTGACTTTCAACACCACAAAGGGCACGGGGAGCAAGGTTTGCAACAACGATAACGCTCTTGCCGATAAGATCCTCCGGCTTGTACCATTTTGCAATACCGGATGCAACAGTGCGAGGCTCCTTGGTGCCATCATCAAGAGTGAGCTGAAGGAGCTTCTTTGCCTTCTTGATTGGCTGACAATCTACAACCTTGCACACACGAAGCTCAACCTTTGCAAAATCATCATACTGGATTTCTGCAAGACCAACAATTTCCTTTTCATCCTCTTCTGCTTCAGGGGCAGGGAGAGATGCTTCGATTTCAGCCAATGTCTTTTCAACATCAAGTCTGGAGAAGAGTGGTGTTGCAGTGCCAACCTTTGCACCAGCCTTTGTTGCACCGAATTCGGAAAGTGATTCAAGTGTGTTTACATCTGTGCCGATCTGCTCAAGAATCTTGTCACTTGTTTCGGGCATAAAAGGCTTGAGAAGTACGGCAATGAAACGGATGCCTTCAAGAAGATTGTAAAGAACAGTTCCCAATCTGCCCTTCTTCTCTTCGTCCTTTGCAAGTGCCCATGGCATTGTTTCGTCAATATATTTATTGCAACGCTTTGCAAGGTCAAAAATCTCTGAAAGAGCATCTGAAACCTTGTAGGTATCAAGAAGCCTTGTAACCTTTGCGAGAGTGCCCAGAGCCATCTCCTTGAGCTCTGCATCAATATCCTCTGTGAATTCAGGTGATTGAATAACACCATCGAAATATTTATTGTTCATGGCAACTGTACGATTAACAAGGTTGCCGAGAGTATTTGCAAGATCTGAATTGAAGCGCTCAATAATTGTTTCGTAAGTGATTGTGCCGTCCTGTGCGTGAGGCATCTCTGAAAGAAGATAGTATCTTACAGCGTCAACGCCGAAACGGTCGCAAAGGTCATCTGCATAGATAACATTGCCACGGGATTTGCTCATCTTGTCATTACCTGAAAGAAGCCATGGGTGACCAAACACCTGTTTTGGAAGAGGGATGTCAAGAGCCATGAGCATAATAGGCCAGTAAATAGTGTGGAAACGAAGAATATCCTTACCGATAATGTGCACATCTGCAGGCCAGTACTTGTTGAACATTTCGGAATTGTTTTCTGTGTCATAGCCAAGACCTGTGATGTAGTTTGACAATGCGTCAATCCACACATAAATAACATGGTTATCATCAAATGGTACAGGTACGCCCCACTTGAAGGTTGAACGGGAAACGCACAAATCCTGAAGACCCGGCTTGATGAAGTTGTTTATCATTTCTTTCTTACGGCTTTCAGGATAGATGAAATCAGGATTTGATTCAATGTATTCCTCAAGCTGCTTCTGATATTTGCTTAATTTGAAGAAGTATGTTTCTTCCTTCTCCTTCTTTACCTCTCTGCCACAGTCAGGGCATTTACCGTCAACAAGCTGACTGTCTGTGAAGAAGCTTTCGCAGGGCACACAGTACCAACCCTCATACTCGCTCTTGTAGATATCGCCTTTGTCATAGAGCTTTTTGAAGATTTTCTGCACAGCTGCTTCGTGGTCAGCGTCTGTGGTTCTGATGAATTTATCATAGGTTGTGTTGAGGCAATCGCAAATAGCCTTGATTTCACCTGCAACACCGTCAACATATTCCTTTGGTGAAACACCTGCATTGGCTGCATATTCCTCAATTTTCTGACCGTGCTCATCTGTGCCTGTCTGGAAGAATACATCGTAGCCCTGCATTCGTTTGAAGCGGGCGAGAGCGTCGGAAAGCACGATTTCATAGGAGTTGCCTATATGAGGCTTTCTTGATGTGTATGCAATTGCAGTTGTAATGTAATAAGGCTTGTTGTTCATTATAATATCTCCTTTACATCACCTCGAATGAGAGGTGATGTTTTATTGTTTGTGTTAATTATTCAGCCTTAAGCTGAAGCTTTGTTTTGCCGATGCCCTTTGCATCGATTGTTACTGTGATATCGCCCTTCTCACCGTTGGTGCGAATCCAGAATGCTCTGTCACCACCCACAAGTGGGAATTCTGAAGGTCCGATAATCTCAGCGGCACCCTTAACTGTGACCTTAACAGCACTGTCAGCAAAAGGTACACGGTTGTTGTTCTGGTCAAGGGCAACAAGCTGAATTCTTGTTGCATCGTAGGTGTTGCCCTCCTTGAGAGTGAGGGAGTCAGCCTTCACATCAAGGTGGAGGTCTGTGACAGCTGTTCTTACAACCGTTGCAACGCACTCTCCATCCTTGTAGCCCTCGAAAGCGTAGGTAATCTGTTCGTTACCCCAGCCACCGATATATTTTGTTACGATGTCAAACATTCTGCCGAATGGGATTTTGCCGATAACCATTGCAGCGCCTGCCTTAAGGAACTTTGTGGGTGGCATTTTCCACTGCTTTGTCTGAGCAGCAACAAGTGTGTCTGTGAGAAGCTCTGCGGCAAGACCCTCAATTCCGTCATCTGTGGTGAGTGAGTCGCCGATAAAGTCAGCAGCAATCATCGGAGGATGTGGAAGGTTTTTGAATGGTGAGGAGTCAGGGTAAATTGTGCTTGTGTATTTACCATTTTTGTAAATCTTAACATAATCACAGTTTGTGAACACCCAGACATCGCCGATTGTTCCACCCGGATGCTCACCGATATCCATTGCAGAGGAAACCTCGAGGAATGGTGCGTCCTCTCGCTGTGAACGGTAAATTGCAGCACCTAATTTAGGCACACGGAACATATCCGTTACACCGTGGTAGCAGATTCTGTCACCACTGCCGAAGTCCTTGTGGGTGTTGTAGTCAGACATGCACCAGCCGATTGCGCCACTTGTTCGTGAATTGCCATAAGCAGAATTGAGAACTCTTGTGTGACGAAGAGCATGTTCAGCCCTCACGCCTTCTTTATCAAAGCTCTTTGTGGGGAACATGTGACCGTTGTGCTCTGTAACAAGATATGGAGCCTTAAGAGACTTTGTTACAAGGGCAGGGGGGAGAAGCTTAACAGGACCACCTGAGTGGGTGAAGTCATTCATTGTGTAAACATCCTCAAGAAGGTGGCTGAATGGCATATTTCTTACGCCGCCTGTCTGTCGGGTATCATCAAGCTCTCTTGCAACACGGTTTGTCTCTGTGTAGAATTCATCGCAATCAAGACCTTCGTTAACACGAACACCCCAAAGGATAACGGATGGGTGGTTTCTGTCACGAAGAACCATTCTGCGAACATTATCAAGGCAGATATCTCTCCATTCGCCCTCGCCAAGGTGCTGCCAGGAAGGCATTTCAGTGAAAACGAGAAGACCGATTTCATCACAGCGGTCAAGGAAATGGATGCTGTTCGGATAGTGTGATGTTCTCACCAGATTAACACCAAGCTCATATTTGAGAAGGTCTGCATCTGCCTTCTGAACATTTTCAGGCATAGCATATCCAACATAAGGGAAGCTCTGGTGACGGTTAAGACCACGGATTTTGATCTTCTTACCGTTCAGATAGAAGCCATCCTTATAGAATCTGCACTCTCTGAAGCCGAAGCGCACGGAGATTTCATCTTTATCATCCAATTTGATTTTAAGAGTGTAAAGGTTGGGGTTATCAATGTCCCAGAGCTTGACATCCTTTACAGCCCACTTTGCGTTGATTACTCTGCCGCTGAAATCTGTTGATTTCTCGGAAAGCTTTTCGTCTGCGCTGTAAAGAGCAAAGCTGAGCTTGCCTTTTGTGCTCTCTGAAAGAGTAACATCAATGCTCATAAGCTTCTTTTCATGAAGCACATTAAGCGTTCTCACGAAAGCATTGTCAATATAAATTTCAGGAACCTCTTCAATCCATACCTCACGGTAGATGCCACCGTAAACAAGGTAGTCAACAACATTGCCGAAGGGTGGAATTTCCTTTCTCTCGCTTGAATCAAGCTCCACAACGAGAAGGTTGCCCTTTGATTTTACAACCTCTGTGATATCAAAGCTGAAGCGATTGTATGCACCCTTGTATTCTCCAATGAATTTATCATTGAGATAAACCCTTGAATAAACAGCAGCACCCTCAAAATGAAGGAGGTAACGCATGCCTGCAGATTTCTTTATATCAAAATTTTTACGGTAGCAGCTGATGAACTGATATGACCCCTCGTCAAAATAATTGAGAGGTAATTCCTTATTTGCATGAGGAATGTCAACAGTCTCAAATGCTGAATCGTCAAATGATTTCTTTATCATATCTTCGGAAAATTCAGGAGAATATTTCCATCCGAAATTGAGAGCATAGGTATTACGCATTGTACCACCCTTTTCAAACGATATTTGTATATTACCCTTTATTTTATACTATTATAATAAGTATGTCAATAAATCGGATTTTTTGTTTTCAACTTTTTCTTCGATAACACCATCAAGTGCTTTTTCGAGGGCAAGACCTATTTCCTCACCCTTAAAGCCTGATTTGATGAGATCGTCGCCTGTTATGGCAAGCTGTTTTATATTGCAGCACTCATTGTTTTCCAAAATATCCTGCAACCATTCGAGTGTCTGTGCAGTTTCCTTGGAAATATCACGGTAGCTTTCACTTAATGCACCCCTGTCACTCTTCTTTATAGTGAGGAGTGTGCGGATATCCTCGGGGGTTTTGTTTTTCAGGTGTTTTTTGAGAAGGAGCTTACTTTCCGGAGGCTCGAAATCGTGACAGCCCACAAGGAAGCTGACCTTGTTTATTGTTTTTTTATCAAAACGAAGGCGCGTGAGAATTTCCTTTGCCATTTCACCACCCACAGCAGCGTGGTTTTTAAAGGTGCTGTCTCCTTTTTCGTTTAATTTGTGAGTGGGTACCTTGCCGAGGTCGTGCAGAAGCATTGTAAGACGAAGCGTTTTCTCCGCAGGGATTGTGTCAACTGTGTGGCAGATGTGCTCCCACACATTGTAGGCGTGCTTCCTTCCGTGCTGTGTGAAATTTATTGCAGGTGAAATTTCAGGGATGAAAACAGAAAGCACGTCGGGATATTCCATAAGCACATTGAAAGCATTTTTGCCACAAACCAGCTTCACAAGCTCTGCTGCAAGACGCTCTGCAGAGATGTTTCTGAGAAGCTCCTTTTGCTTGTGGATGGCAAGAGAGGTCTCTTTATCAATCTCAAAGCCAAGAACTGCAGAGAAACGCAGGGCTCTCATAATACGAAGACCATCTTCATTGAATCTCTTTTCAGCGTCCCCCACTGTTTTTATTATACTATTATATATATGCTCTTGTCCGCCATATAAATCCACAAGACCCTCCTGCGGATTGTAGGCAAGAGCATTTACTGTGAAATCTCTTCTTGCAAGGTCATCAGCAAGTCTGTCTGTAAATTCAACATTTATAGGGTGACGGTTATCGTCATACTCACCATCAATGCGATATGTGGTAATCTCAAAGGGTGTGTGGTTGATTATCACGGTGAGAGTGCCGTGTTTTAGCCCTGTTTCAATTGTTTTGTAGTTTTTGAATATTTCCTTTGTCTGATGGGGCAGGGCAGAGGTGGTGATATCCCAATCACCGGGGGTGAGACCCATAATGCTGTCTCTTACAGCACCACCAACACAGTACGCCTTGTGACCCTCATTTTGCAGGAGAGAAAGAATTTCTGTTACCTCTTGGGGCAATTTGATGTTCATACACAATATCTCCGTGAAAAAATAGTCTGATAACTACATTATGTGCTTTTTGAAAGAAATAGTCAACAAATAATTACAAAATGATAATTTTTATAGGGGGAAATGGCTCTGAAAAGTTACAGATTGTAATTTCTGCACTTTAAACAAATCACCATAGCAGAAATTTAGAAACTATTCGACAAAAAACACTATAAGTGTCGGAAAACTTGATATACTGTTCATAACCCTTGTGAAATTTACACAAAAAGCATAAAAGTATTTTATTTGACTTTTAGAGATAGTGGGGTATAATACCCTTTGCCATAGGATAACTGCGGCATTTTTGCCATCAGTAATGCATCGAGAAGTGGCGTTTTCGGTGTGCTATTGCTGACAAAACTGCCTACAACGGCATCATCTGAAGACCCGATATTGAAAGGAACGGGAGTCAGCTTCATTTGTTGCTTTGTCCAAGGAGATTTATACCATGACAGTTAGAAAAATAGGCGAAACGGCAGTGCCATCGCTCTTCAAAAGAGTTTCTCTTTTGATAATGGCGATATTATTCTTCGTTTCAGTCACAGCCTTCGCCGTGCCATCTGTAATGTACAATGTTACAATCTATGATGGCGACAATACGATTGTTGTTACAACTGCTCAGCGTGATGCAGAAAAGATTCTTGAGAGTCAGGGCATCACAGTTAACGAAGCTTACGGAGACAGCGTGAGCTTTGCAAACTTTGACGGTGAGAGCGACAGCGTAATTATTATCAAGCGTGGAGTCAAGGTTTCAATTGTTAACTTTGACGGTACAACACACACTATACACACTTCAGGCACAGTTCGCGATGCTATCAACCTTGCAGGTGTAAAGCTTGCTAAGGGCACAGCACTTAACTTCTCTGCAGACAGCCTTCTTGAAGATGGTATGGTAATCGAAATTTACGATATTTTCAATGTAAATATCACAGCAGACGGCAAGACCGTCAACAAAACAATTTCAGGCAAAACTGTTGAACACGCAGTTCTTGCAGCAGGAATCACTCTCGGTGAGAATGATTTCACAAAGCCTGCACTTGATTCAAAGCTCACAGAAGGTGCTTCAATTGAGGTTTTCAGAGTGAAGCTTGTTGAAAGGGTCGCAGACGAAGAGGTTGAATACGGTACTGACTATGAATATTCAGATTCACAGTATATCGACCAGCGCACTCTCCTCAAGGCAGGTACAAAGGGTGCAAAGACAGTTGTGTATGAAGATTGCTATGTAAACGGCAAGCTTTCAACATCAACTGCACTTTCAGAAACAATTTACAAAGAGCCCGTTAACCAGCTCGTAAGAAAAGGCACAAAGGATCGTCCTGTGGCAATACAGACATACCCCACAAGCCTTCCGGTTGGTGAGCCAATCAGTGAGATGGCAAATCCGGAATATCTCACACTCGGCACAGACGGTGTTCCTGTTTCTTATTCAAAAATCATCAATGCAAAGGCAACAGCTTATTGCATCCCCGGTGGCATAACCTCAACAGGCAAAAGAGCACAGACAGGTTATATTGCCGTTGACCCCAAGGAAATTCCTTACGGAACTGAAATGTACATTGTTTCAGCAGACGGAAGATATGTTTACGGTTACTGCATCGCAGCAGACACAGGCAGCTATATTTATGATGTTGACTGGACTGTTGACTTGTTCATGAACTCTGAACAGCAGTGTGTAAACTGGGGTAGAAGAGATATTATTATATATGTTCTCTGAGAGTAACAAAGAGTGATGGATTCCTCCATCACTCTTTTTCTTTTTTGTCATCTTCCGGTATTTTGTTTTTTGTGCCGATGCAGGCTGTAACGCAGCGCACCTCGGCACAGCCCTCGTAAAGAAGAGCTTTTGCGCATTCATCAAGGGTGGCGCCGGTGGTTTTGATATCATCAACAATAAGAATTCTTGTATCGGAAACATCAATGCCGGCTTTCTTGTTGAAGCTCAAAGCACCCATAAGATTTCCCGTTCTGTAAACACCACGGAGAATGTGCTGGGATTTTGTGCTGTAATCCTTGTTGATTAAAGGGTAGCAGGGTATGCTCAGGTTTTTTGAGATTTCCTCTGCAAGAGCCTGTGCCTGATTGTAGCCTCTTTGCTTTATGTCGCTTTGATGCATGGGCACATAAGTGATGTAGTCAAACTCCAGCTCCTTGTATCTTTCCTTCGTGCACTCACTCATATCCTCTGCAAGGCGTGTGAGAATATTTGGATTTATTTTGTGCTTGAGGTGAATAACAGCCTTCTGTGGTGCGCCCTCGTAGTAATATGGGGCACAAATGCTTTCGAAGAAGTGTTTTCTTTCCTTGTGGTTGAAAAGTGTTTTATTGCACCCACAGTTGTTGCAGATTTCACCCTCAATTCTATGGATATCATCTGCACATCGGGAGCAGATTTCATCACGGACATCGCAAACTCTGTTACAAAACCTGCATCTTTTGGTGAAAATGCAGGATGCAAGAAAATCAATAGTATTTCTGAAAGTCATAACTTAATCCTTGAGAAAATGGGCAAGTGCTGAATAGCGCTTTGCCTTTTTATCATTTTCGGTCATAAACTCAATCATCTGTGCACTACCCACTGTGATGAGCATATCCTTTGCACGGGTAACAGCAGTGTAAAGAAGGTTTCTGTATGCAAGATTCGGCACTATGCCGATTGCAGGAAAAATAACAGCCTTGAATTCACTACCCTGACTTTTGTGCACGGTTATGGCGTAGGCAAGCTCCAGCTCACTTAAATATTCACCCGGAATTTGTGCAACTCGCCCGTCAAAGCTGACAGTTACCACACCACTTTGCAGATTGATTGATGTAAGAATTCCGATATCTCCGTTGAAAATACCGGTGCCCTTGTCATTTTCAGATGTCCATTCAATGTTATAGTTGTTTTTTATCTGCATAACCTTGTCGCCCTCACGGAAAATACGTCCCGCAACAGTGATTTGTTTTTTATCCTCGTGGGATGGGTTGAGAGCTTCCTGCAAAAGACGGTTAAGGTTGTTTGTGCCCGAATCACCTTTTTTGGATGGTGTGATTACCTGAATATCGAGAAATGGATCCCACTTATATGCTGTGGGAAGCCTTTGTGAGCACAAATCGGAAACGGTCTGTGCAGTGGAAGTGGCAGTTGGCCTTTCCATGTGGAAGAAATCTGTATTGTCATTGTTAAGGTCAGGCATTTCACCTGCCACAATTTTGTGAGCGTTTCTTATGATTTTGCTTTCCATTGCCTGACGGAAAACCTGCGAAAGGCAAACAACAGGGAGCATTTGCGAGGAAATTAAATCCTGCAGAACGTTTCCTGCACCAACGGGTGGCAGCTGATCGCTGTCTCCCACAAGAATCAGTCTGCAGCCCAATGGCAGCGCCTGAAGGAGGCTTGAAAAAAGATTTATATCAACCATTGAGAGCTCATCAAGAATAAGGGCGTTGCAATCAAGCGGGTTGTTTGCATTTCTTCGGAAAACAGGACGGTCATCCTCATCCCATTCAACCTCAAGAAGACGGTGAATGGTCTTTGCCTCCATTCCCGTGACCTCGCTCATTCTTTTTGCTGCTCTGCCCGTGGGGGCGGCAAGGGAGATATCAAGATTCTGCCTTTCAAAAATGCTGATGATTCCCTTGATTGTTGTGGTTTTACCGGTGCCGGGTCCGCCTGTAAGAACAAGAAGGCCCTTTCTTGCTGCGGTTGCAATTGCTGTGCGTTGCTGCGTTTCGTATGTAATACCGTTTTTCTTTTCGGTAAAATCAATCCAGTCTGCAAGCTGCGGGGCAGATGGTGGAGGGAAATTTGCGATAACATTTATTCTCTCTGCGATTTTCTTTTCTGCCAGATATGCAGAGGGGAGAAACACAAATGCTTTTCCGTCCATTTCGCACTCCTTAAGCTGTGCAGTGCTCACAAGCGAATCAATAGCAATGTCAATATCATCCTGTGGCACATTCAGAAGCTCGCTTGAAGGCTTGAGAAGCTTTTCTCGGGGAATGCAGGTGTGCCCTCTGTTTGTGCTGTTGTATCTCATAACATGAAGAATACCCTCTCTGATTCTGAAATCAGGAAGAGGCTTTCTGGGAAGCTTTTCTTCCACGAGCTCTGCTCGCTCAAAGCTGATTCCGAGACCCAAAGCACAAAGACAATATGGATTTTCCTCAACCTTTTCCACAGCATTTATTCCAAGCTTTTTGAAGATTCTTACACACTCTGCAGGGGTGAAATCGTATTTTTCCAGACCAAGCATAATTGTACGCAGTGCAGTCTGCTTTTTAAATTCCTCGCTGATAGCCTTTGCCTGGTCCTCAGAGATTCCCTTTATGCCGGAAAGTCTCTGGTGCTCGTTTTCGATAACATAAAGTGTGTCTGCACCGAATTTCTCGACAATGCTCATTGCCTTTTTCGGTCCCACGCCTCTTATGACACCAGAGGCAAGGTATTTGTAAATCTGCTCACTTGTTTCGGGCATAGCTCTGCTGAAGGCAGACACCTTGAACTGCCTGCCAAAGGATGGATGCATGGTGAAATTGCCGGTAAGAGTCACGGTTTCGCCTGCGTTTATGTCGGGCATAACACCCACTGCTGTGAGCAGCTGTTCATCTACTGAGAGGTCAATAACTGTCCAGCCGTTTGATTCGTTACGGAAGGTGATGTCCTCAACGACTCCCGTTACCTTTTCTTCTTCGTAGTCCATTACTTTCTCCTATGAATAATATAATTTAATTCTACCATATTATCAAAATAATTGCATTATTTTTGTGCGAAATTTTTGACTTTTAAAATTGAAATATAAGGGGCACTATGATAAAATTACTTTAATATGGATTCATAGGAGGATTTTTATGAAATATATTCTCAACAAAACAAATCATTGCACATTCAAATCCTTTGAGGAGGGCAGATTAGCACCGAGAGCATATTGTATTCCACACTCAAAGCTCAAGGCTGCCAAGGCTGCAGATTACAAGACTGAGCGCTATAACAGTGATATGGTCACAATTCTCTCAGGGGAGTGGGATTTCAAGTATTACAAGAAGAAATCCAGAATGCCTTTAACAATTGATACATCAAAAATCAAGTTTGACAAAATCAGTGTTCCCTGCACCTGGCAGAGAACAGGCTATGAAATTCCCGAATATATCAACACGCCTTATGGCTTTGATAATCGCAAATTCGGTGGCGAATGGGGTAAGGGTGTAAGACCACCTGAGCTTCCTGAGGATTTCTCCTGCGGTGTTTACCGTAAGTTTATTAATATTCAGGATAAAACAAAGAGCTATGTTCTCACATTCCTTGGAATCACTCCTTGCGTTGATTTGTACATAAACGGCGTGTTTGTGGGCTTCGGTGAGGGCTCTCACAATTCCTATGAATTTGATGTTACTGATTATCTTATTGAAGGTGACAACGAGATTGTTGCTGTTGTTTTCAAGTGGAGCATCGGCTCATATCTCGAAGCACAGGATATGTTCAGGGAAAACGGTATTTTCCGTGATGTGCTTCTTTACACCTATGAAAAATCATATATTAACGATTTCCAGGCAATTCCGGAGAAAAAGGGTAAGAAATACAACCTTAACATCAAGGCTGAGGTCAAGGGTGCAAAGGGCACAACAGTGAAGGTTGCTCTTTACGATGGCAAGGAGCTCCTTGCAGAGGGTGAGGCAGATGGCTCCAAAAACACAGCAATCAGCTTCAAAAAACTTGATGTGGAGGAGTGGAGTGCTGAAATTCCAAGACTTTATGAGTTATACATCACCCTTTACAAGGGTAAGAAGGAAGTAATGTCCATTCGTCAGTATGTGGGCTTCAAGCACATTGAGATTGAAGGCACAACCTTCTTCTTCAACGGAAAGAAAATCAAGCTTAAGGGTGTTAATCATCACGATACTCACGAAACCAAGGGCTATTGTGAGGATTTCAAGGATCTGGAGCTTGATGTTCAGTTAATGAAGGATTTCAATGTTAACTGTGTGCGTACATCACACTATCCACCGGACCCGTTTTTCCTTGAGCTTTGCGACCATTATGGTCTCTATGTTGTTGACGAGGCAGATATTGAAACCCACGGACTCTGGAATCTTGATTGTCCCGAGGATATGATAAGCCATGATTTGAAGTGGGCGCCACGCTATATGGACAGAGTCCGCAGAATGTATTTCCGCGACAGGACTCACACAAGCATTGTTATGTGGAGCCTTGGTAACGAATCAAAGGGCTATAAGTGTCACGATAAGTGCTATAAGATGCTTAAGGATCTTGGCACAGATATTCCTGTGCACTATGAAGGTGTAACACACACCAAGCGTCAGCACTATGATGTTTATTCACAGATGTACACCCATCAGGATGTGATGAAGAAAATCCAGAGGAGAAGAAATGGTAAATCCTTCAATGAGGTACCTTTCTTCCTTTGTGAATATTGTCACGCAATGGGTGTGGGTCCCGGTGCAATGGAAGAATATATGCAGCTGTTCTATTCAGATGATATTTTCCTTGGTGGCTGCATCTGGGAGTGGGCAGATCACACTGTAAGACATATTAATGATGGTTTCCCATGGGAATACACTTATGGTGGTGACCACGGCGAACCTCTTCACGACGGTTGCTTCTGTGTGGATGGTCTTTTCTATCCTGACCGTACACCTCACACAGGTGCACACAATATGAAAACGATTTACAGACCATTGAGAGCAACACGCCTTGCAGGTAACAAGCTTTCAATTCTCAACACAAATCGGTTCCTTTCCTCAAAGGGTATTGAGGTTTATTGGGAATATCAGGTGAATGGCGATGTTTCCTGCTGTGGCTCCTTTGACACAGATATTGCACCTGAAAAGGAGGCAACCTACAAGCTTGATTTGCCAAAGGTTGATTACGATAAAAACACATATCTGAATTTAACATATCTTAAGGGTGATTTTGAGGTTGCCACAGAGCAGCTTACCCTTTCCGAAGCACAGTTTCCACAGCCTGTCATTGAATCAGGAAGGATTTCAATGAGCTCAGATGGTGAGGTTATCGCTGTTAAATATCAGGGTGGTGGCATTGAGTTTTCTGAAGAAACAGGTGAGGTACTGTCCTTCAAGGCAAACGGTGTTTCTGTAATGAATAAAGCACCCGTATCACACAAGGGCTTCCTTCTCAATTTTGTCAGAGCATATATTGACAATGACCGTCAGGACGAAGCAGGGTGGGATGAGCACAACCTGAGAAATCCGAAAATTGTGCTTGAGGATCTGAGCGCAGAGGTGAAATCAGGCGTTGCATCCGTAAGTGAATATTTCACGGTTTATGGTAAAGAGGACGTTCTCTTTAATGCTAATGTTCTTTACATCATAGGTGCAAACGGTGTGCTTGATATTGAGGTTTGTGTTGCTCCCGTTAAGGAAAGCACAGAGCAGATTTATGATATTCCCCGTGTGGGTCTCACCTTCGAAGCGGATAAGAGATTCAGTGCAATCGAATATTTCGGCAGAGGCGAGAAAGAGAATTTCTGCGATTTCAATGCCCATGCTCCTGTGGGTCGTTATAAATCAACTGTTGCAGAACAGTATGAGCCATATATCAGACCACAGGATAATATGAATCATTCCGATGTTTCATATCTCAAGCTTATGAGTGACAAGGGCGAGACAGTTTACATTTCTTCCGACAGAAGATTTAATTTCAATGTTCACAACTTCACACAGGAAACACTCTTCAATGCAAACCACAGAGAGGATATCGTGGATGAAAAGACAACATTCGTTACTCTCGATGGCTTCACAAGAGGTACAGGCACAGGCTCATGTGGCCCTCGTACGCTTCCTGAATATTGCATTGATGCATCAAAGGAGCTTACCTTCAACTTTGTTATAACAGCTGAAAAGGTGGATTAATTATGGCTCGTATTATGTTCCCCGGCACTAAAAAAATTGATTATGCCGATAAAGAGTTTAAAAAAATAATATCCCTTCGCCGAGAGGTTTTCTGTGGCGAGGTGGGCGAAAAAGCTTCATTCATTAAGGATGCACGGGATGAGAAGGGCATCCACATTGCATATTATCTTGGTGCAGATGTGGTTGCCTGCGGCAGTGCCTACGATAAGGGAAACGGAATTTTTGAAATTGCCTTGATATGTGTCAAGGATGGTTATCGCAGATTTAAGGTTGGCAGCACCATTATTGAAGATTTAAGAAGCGAGGCAAAGCTTCGGGGTGCAAAGCAGCTTGTTTGCGAAGCAACTGTGGACAACATGGATTTTCTTAAGGCAAACGGAATTCCATATGAAAATATTTCATACAGAAAAGACGGTAAGCGTCGTATAATGTTCCGTCAGAATCTTGTTTTTGACGGCGCAAGGTGGCTTTCCTTCTACGGCGAAAACCAGGCAGTTATTGCAAAAAAAGATTTTTTCCTTGAAAAGAAGGAAAAGACAGAGCTTTATGTTTCAGGTCTCGGCTTCTGCTATATCTACATCAACGGAAAATGTGTGAGTGACAGAGTTCTTGCACCTGCATGGACAAATTATAAGGATCATGACACAGCATCAATGAATTACCCCATCTTTGATAAGATGACATGCAGAGTGCTGTATGAGAAAATTGATGTAACAAAATTCCTCAGAAAGGGCAATAATACCATCGTTTTCCATATCGGTGGAGGCTGGTTCTGCCAGAATGAGTGTCCCAATGAGGGCGTGAAGCCATACGGAACACTCAAGCTTTGCTACAAGCTTTGTCAGGGCGATAAGGTTGTTTCAAAAAGTGATGAGGATGTAAAATACAGAAAGTCATTTGTAACAAAAACAAATATCTATTATGGTGAAACTCACGATGCCCGTCTGGGTGGCTATAATTTCACTGAAACGGAAATCGACACACAGGATTGGCTTCGTGCAGAGGTCGTTGATGCTCCTGCTTCTGTTCTCGATGAGCAGGATTGTATTCCCGATAAGGTTATAAGGAAGCTAAAGCCTAAGTGTATTTTCCGTAAGGGTGATTATAAGATTTATGATATCGGTGAAAATATTTCGGGTTATCCCGTAATCACCTTCCGTGACAGAGCACAGCCAAACGAGATGTGCACTCTGCGATTTGCAGAGATTCTCAAAGAAGACGGTGGTCTCGAATTCAGCTCTGCGGGCTGGGAGCACAGAATTCAGGGAGATACCTTCTTCCACGACGGGAAGAAGACAGAATATCACCCACTCTTTACCTGGCACGCCTGCAGATATATTGAACTCAGAGGCACTGCTGAGGTAACAGAATACAGAGTTTGTCACACAGACCTTAAGCCTCGTGTGAGGTTCAGGTCAAGTGAGCCTACAATTCAATGGATATTCGATGCATTCATAAGAACACAGCAGTCCAACACCCACGGCTGTGTGCCATCAGATTGCCCTCACAGAGAGCGCCTTGGCTACACAGGTGACGGTCAGCTTACAGCAGATGCTGTTATGCTTTGCTTCGATGCTGAAAATATGTATCGCAAGTGGATAAGAGATATTGCTGACTGTCAGGATATCTACAATGGTCACGTGCAGCACACAGCACCATTCTATGGTGGTGGCGGTGGTCCCGGTGGCTGGGGTGGTGCAATGGTCTTTGTGCCATACAGCTTCTATAAGGCTTATGGTGACAAGGAGCTTGTGAAAAAATATTATGTGAATATGCTTGCATATCTTGATTATATGGAGTCTCACAGTGAAAACGGAATTGTTGTTTGTGAGGAGCGTCTCGGCTGGTGCCTTGGTGACTGGTGCTCACCCGGCAACAAGAACCTTATTCCCGAGCCATTTGTGAACACATATTTCTATATAAGAGCAATCAAAAATGTGATTGAGCTTTCAAAGGAAATCGGTGAGCCTACAAAGGAGCTTGAGGCAAGACTCAAAAAGGTTGAGAAGGCTTTCCTTGATAAATATTACGACAAGAAAACCTGCACCTTCTATAAATCCACAGAAGCAAGCGATGCCTATGGCTACGATATCGGCTACGGTAACGAAAAGACATTGCAGGCAATTGTGGATAAGTATGAAAAGCTCGGTGAGTTTGATACAGGTATTTTCGGAACAAAGCTCCTTATTAAGGTGCTTTGCGAGAATGGTCACAGCGATTTAGCCTTTAAGCTTCTTTCCAGCAAAAAAGAAAACACCTTCTACAATATGAAGAAGCACGGTGCAACAACTCTTTGGGAAAACTGGAACGGCGAAGCCTCCCACTCACACCCTATGTTTGGTGCAGTTGTTGAGTATATTGTTAAGTATTTTAACGAAGTTTGATAAATTCAGATCTTTGGTGAATAACATTGTCTTGCTCCCTCGCCTATATATTACTGGAGAGGGAGCAACCCTTACATCCCTGTTTTATTGAAAACAAAATAGGGAGGGGGACCATCGCTTGCGATGGTGGTGGGTAGTTCTCTTTCTGTTATTCTTCAGTTTGATAGGACAACTGTAAGGGAGGGATTGTAGCCCTCCTGTAGATATCACATAAACTTTACTAAAGGAAGTCTGAGAGGTTAGTTATGAAATTTACACTTATAAATAACACCGGCTACAAGGATATTCGTGTTGAGTTTGATTCACGGGAGCATTTTCTTAAAAGTGGAGAAAATGTTTTTGAAAATGCTCCTGCCGACTTGCAGTTGAAAGTAAAAATCTACGATAAAAGCAAGGTCTATTTCTGGTCTATGCTTTTGCTCAATGTTATTCTTTTTGATTTTATGGTCGGTGATGAGATTGGCTCTGCAAATGCTGTTTGCAATTCAGAGTACACAATTTCCGCAACCGGTGATGAATGTGTAATAGAGCTTTCCAATATTTCGGCTTTGGCCAAAAATGGAGTTTCATATTGCTCTGTTTTTCTCAACACACAAGCACAAATTCAAACGGCAGTTCATTCCATAAATAATGTAGAGCATACAAGAAAAGAGTTTGTAAAGAAAAATGCGTGGTTTCTTTCCTTGATTACAGGCATTGTTGCATTGATGTGCCTGTTGAATGTAGGTGTTGGTTTGGTAATCGGTTTGCTTTCCTTGTTTTTTACAATTCCCTGTTTCGCAAGAATGGTAAAATCGAAAAAACTTTTCTCAAGTGAACAGGCAAACCTTTTGCTGAATGAACAAATTATCAAGGAAATAGAATACAGAAAAAACCCACCAAAAAATATAATTGATGCTGTCAGCAAAAGCTTTTTTAAGAAAAAGAAAAAATGAGCCTGAACAAATCATATAATAACCACACGCAGTATTCGTTGTATTATGCATTTTCAAAAAACACTTGCATTATATTGTAATATATGTTATTATGTCCCCGTATGAAAAGGCATTGATGAAGACAGTAGTCTTTTTGCAGAGTCTGAGCGAGTCGGGGCCGGTGCAAGCCCGATACAATGCAAGCTGACGAATATCACTTCGGAGCTGAGGGCTGAATTAACAGTAAGCCTCTCCGGCAGCTCACCGTTATGAGAGCGGCGTATGACGGTACGCTTGTATTATAGGTGGTTAGCAAAGCGATTCAAATCGGTCTTTGTCCTGTATGCAGGATAAAGACCGTTCTTTATTTTACTATAATCTTGGAGGTAAATTAAATGTACGATCCAATTTCCCCAAACGTAAATTTCGTTGAACAGGAAAAGCAAATCGAAAAATTCTGGCGTGACGAAAAAATCTTTGAGAAAAGCATCGAGGAGAGAAAGGATGGAACACCTTATGTGTTCTATGATGGTCCGCCAACAGCAAACGGCAAGCCTCACATCGGCCATGTTCTGACTCGTGTTATCAAGGATATGATTCCTCGTTATCGCACCATGAAGGGCTGCATGGTTCCTCGTAAGGCAGGCTGGGACACACATGGTCTCCCTGTTGAGCTTGAGGTTGAAAAGCTTCTCGGTCTTGATGGTAAAGAGCAGATCGAGGAATATGGTCTTGACCCATTTATCGGTCACTGTAAAGAAAGTGTCTGGAAATACAAGGGTATGTGGGAGGATTTCTCACGCACAGTTGGTTTCTGGGCTGATATGGATAACCCTTATGTAACATACCACAACGAATTCATTGAATCAGAGTGGTGGGCACTTAAGCAGATTTACGATAAAAATCTTCTTTACAAGGGATTCAAGATTGTTCCTTATTGCCCACGCTGTGGCACACCTCTTTCCTCTCACGAGGTGGCACAGGGCTACAAAACAGTTAAAGAGCGTTCAGCAATCGTACGCTTCAAGGTAGTGGGTGAGGATGCATATTTCCTTGCTTGGACAACAACTCCGTGGACACTTCCTTCAAACGTTGCACTTTGCGTTAACCCTGCTGACACATATTGCAAGGTTAAGGCTGCCGATGGCTTCACATACTACATGGCAGAGGCACTTCTTGACACCGTTCTCGGTAAGCTTGCAGCTGAGGATGCTCCTGCATACGAAATTCTTGAGTCCTACAAGGGTATTGATCTTGAAGGTAAGGAGTATGAGCCACTCTTTGACTATGTTAAACCAATCTGTGACAAGCAGAATAAGAAGGCTTTCTTCATTACAGCAGACAGCTATGTTACAATGACAGACGGTACAGGTATCGTTCACATTGCACCTGCATTCGGTGAAGATGATGCCAAGGTTGGCAGACGCTATGACCTTCCTTTTGTTCAGCTCGTTAACGGCAAGGGTGAAATGAGTGCTCCGACACCTTATGAGGGCACATTTGTTAAAAAGGCAGATCCAATGGTGCTTGTTGATCTTGACAAGGCAGGTCTCCTCTTTGATGCTCCTAAGTTTGAGCACGAATATCCACACTGCTGGAGATGTGACACACCTCTCATCTACTATGCAAGAGAGTCATGGTTCATCAAGATGACAGAGGTTAAGGATGACCTTATCAGAAACAACAACACAATCAATTGGATTCCTGAAAGCATTGGTAAGGGCCGTTTTGGCGACTGGCTTCAGAATGTGCAGGATTGGGGTATTTCAAGAAACAGATATTGGGGTACACCACTTAACATCTGGGAGTGTGAATGTGGTCACCTTCATTCAATCGGCTCAATTGAAGAGCTTAAGTCAATGAGTGACAACTGCCCTGAAGAAATCGAGCTTCACAGACCATATATTGATGCAGTAACAATCAAATGCCCACAGTGCGGCAAAGAGATGCACCGTGTTCCTGAGGTTATCGACTGCTGGTTTGACTCAGGCGCAATGCCATTTGCACAGCACCACTATCCATTTGAGAATAAAGAGCTCTTCGAGTCACAGTTCCCTGCAGACTTCATTTCAGAGGCTGTTGACCAGACTCGTGGTTGGTTCTATTCTCTTCTTGCAATTTCAACTCTCATTTTCAACAAAGCACCATATAAGAACGTTATCGTTCTCGGTCACGTTCAGGATGAAAATGGTCAGAAGATGAGTAAGTCAAAGGGCAATGCTGTTGATCCGTTTGATGCACTTGAAAGCTACGGTGCCGATGCAATCCGTTGGTATTTCTATACAAACTCTGCTCCATGGCTTCCAAACCGTTTCCACGGTAAGGCTGTTATTGAGGGTCAGAGAAAGTTTATGGGCACACTCTGGAACACCTATGCTTTCTATGTGCTCTATGCAAATATTGACAAATTTGATCCAACAAAGCATAATCTTGCAGATTGCAAGCTCACAGTTATGGATAAGTGGCTTCTTTCAAAGCTCAACTCCATGGTTAAGGCTGTGGATGATAACCTTGCAAGCTACAAGATTCCTGAGGCTGCAAAGGCTCTTCAGGAGTTCACCGATGAAATGAGTAACTGGTATGTTCGCCGTGGTCGTGAGCGTTACTGGGTTCAGGGTGAAACCGAAGACAAGACAGCAGCATACATGACACTTTACACAGCACTCACCACAACTGCGAAGGCAGCAGCTCCAATGATTCCGTTTATGGCTGAGGCTATTTACAGAAACCTTGTTTGCAATGTGGATAAGGCAGCTCCTGAAAGCGTACACCTTTGTGCATTCCCTGAGGTGCAGGAAAATCTCATTGACAAAAGCCTTGAAAAGGATATGGATGAGGTTGTTTCAATCGTTGTTCTCGGTCGTGCTGCAAGAAACGGTTCAAATATGAAAAACCGTCAGCCATTGAGCACAATGTATGTTCAGAGTGAAAAGAAGGTTGAAGGCTATTTCGTTGACATCATCCGTGAGGAGCTCAATGTTAAGAGCGTTGATTTCATTGAGGATGCTTCAAGCCTTGTTTCCTACATCTTCAAGCCACAGCTTCGCACAGTTGGTCCTAAGTTTGGTAAGCAGCTTGGTGAAATCAGAACTGCACTTGATGCACTTGATTCATCTGCAAAAGCAACACTTGATGCTGAAGGTAAGCTCACGCTTGACCTTCCAAGTGGCACAGTTGAGCTTCTTACTGAGGATATCCTTCTTGAAACAAAGCAGAAGGAGGGTGTGTTCACAGTATCAGACAGAGGCGTTACAGTTGCCCTTGATACAGCACTCACACCTGAGCTTATTGAAGAGGGCTTCGTGAAGGAGCTTATCAGTAAAATCCAGACAATGAGAAAGGATTCCGATTTCAATGTTATGGACAGAATCAATGTTACTCTTTCAGGTAACGTAAAGGTTCTTGAAATTGCAAAGAATAATGAGGAAGCCATTTCCACAGTTGTTCTTTCCGATTCCATCACCGAAGGTGCAGGAGAAGGTAAGGAATGGGATATTAATGGTGAAAAGGTAACAATCGCTGTTAGCAGAGTTTAATATTTTGCGACTAACTTTGGCTTGTCCCCTCGCTGTAAAAAAACACAGCATCGGTGGCAAGCCTTCCTTATTCATCAAAATCTTAAACTCTCGGTATAATGTAATTTTGTGATTAGCTTTGGGTTGTTAAAGCAAATAAAAACAAAAACGGGAAGATTCAAAGGAATCTTCCCGTTAGTTTTTTATTACACCGAAATTATGATTATTGCTTTTGAAAAAGTGATGTGATATAATATAAATGCTACACATTATTAATATGCTTAATCTTAGGGAATACTTTTGGTAAAAATGTATTCTCTCCCCTTTGATTAGGCGTAATGTGTAGCAACATTGAGGGAAGCATTTTTCAGTGCGTTCCTTCGGGTTCGCACTTTTTTATTTTGGAGGGATAATATGTCGGTTTATAAAAAGATGTATTTAAGCTTATTTAATTCGGTAACAGATGCTTTAGAAGAAAATGATGTTGAAAAGATAAAGCAAATACTTATAGATGCGCAAATCAAAGCTGAAGAAATGTACATTCAATCAAGTGATGAATAAAAGCATAACGGGAAGATTCAAAGGAATCTTCCCGTTAGTTTTATTCCGGCAAAGCCTCAGTTCACCTTTCTTGTAAAGATATAGTCAAACACAAGCTTTTCCTCGTAAGGAGAGGTTTTACCGGTTTGACTATCGGTGATTTCTCCTGCATAAGTAACAATTGTTTTGCCGTCCTCAAAATCTACCGACACATGGATTTCGTATTTGTCATCCTTGTGCTCTTCGTGAAACTTCATATTGAAATCGTGGCATTTCTGCATGAAATCCAAGGAGTTCTGGTTTGCACGGTCAGTTGCGTGCATGCCTCCCACGATTGTGAACTGTTCAATATATTGCCCCTTTGAATCAACAGGGGTAGCAATGCATATTTCAAGATCCCATAATACTGTGATAATAATCGGAATGGAAATTGCACAAATTAAGATTGCCGCAATAAGACTTATAAGTAATTTTTTCATACTGGCTCTCCTTTATGGCATATAGTATATAACCGTTGGTGCAGCAGGCTTTTTTTCGGAATCATCAAGCTTTATAATGAGAAGCCTGCCGTGAGGCTCACTGCCAACATAGTAATAGGGATGTGCATTTTTCAGAAGCTCATCCCACTGAGCAGGATCTTCAACCCTTGTGACGGGAGCTGTGTCGAGGTTGATTGTTACGGGATAAAGGCTTGTGAATATAGGTCCTGTTACCTCCGATGCTGTTATTTCCTCAACCATATCAGCAAGCTCTGCAACATAAACCTCTTTAATTTCCATATCCTGCTTCGTGAGAATATCGAGCCAACCAAGCTCTTCAAGCATTGAAAGGGTTTTCTTCATGGATGGATAAACAGGCATTGCAAAGGCAGTTTCGTCTGAATACCAGGATGTATCATTGTAAATAGGGGTGTTGATAACAAGATATCCAAGTGGTGTGGTGGTTGGGTAAAACCACTCATCATTCGGAATGCTCACAGCATCCTCAAAAATTGCTTTTCTCAGACGGAAATGCTCTTCTTCTGAAAGGTTTGATAATTCAAGGGACGCTGTATCACCGCTGAGGCGTCTGAGAACAAGATTTGAATTTTCGTAGCTGACATATGGGATTTCTCCCGTGTATTCACTAACAACCGTATCCGGCAGGAGCCTTTCTCTGAGATACTCCTCACCGATTTTGCTTGATCTGAAATCCATTGCCTTAAGCACTGCTTCTTCGCTAAGGAAGTGATATGTCCGATCCAATTTTGTGCCATCCTTTAAAAAGTATGTAAATGAGGCACAAAGAGTAGTGTCCTTGTCTCTGTTATCAACAACTGTCTTGTGAAAATCCATAACAAGCTCAATTTCGTTTTCTGTGTCAATTAGTGCATAGTCGTAGCTGGGCTCAATCAAACCGAAGAAAACATTTCCTGATAAGTCGATGGCATTCATCATCCCATTACTCGGAAATTCTATATGAATTTCCTTCACCTGAGCTTTATCGGGAATCACATTATATGTGCCGAAAATATCTGTTGAATTTATACCTGCCAGCACAAGCAGAATGGAAATAGCTGCAATAATTCCTGTTAATGCATATTTGATTTTCTTTAATGTGAAATGTGTAAGGAAATTACACACAAGGGCACAAATAACAAAAATCAGCAAGCATAAAATCAGGTACTTCACAAGTGAGCCGATTTTAACATAGGCAAGATATTGATTGAAAACAAGCTCGTTAAAGGATATAAGTGTTACAATCAGCGGCAATGTAACGGATATGAAGGAGGATGCAACAGCACTTGCTCCCTTAAATCCACTCTTCTCGGGCTTGTAACACCTTTTAAAATAATGTGCCATTGCAACGAAGCTTATGCAGAGCACTGCAATCCACACAAGAGAAACCACAATGCTTTCTGTGAACGGAGTGGAAAAACCATCAACTGATTCATAGTATGAGGGATAAA
The DNA here is from genome assembly GCA_017380615.1 of Clostridia bacterium. Taxonomy (GTDB): domain Bacteria; phylum Bacillota; class Clostridia; order Oscillospirales; family Acutalibacteraceae; genus DTU089. The sequence goes on from JAFODQ010000001.1 coordinate 44,879, forward strand.
GATAGTAGTTGTCAGTCAAATCCAAGGGATTGAGGATGCTTGCAATTTTGGTGAAAATTGTTGTGGAATATTCATCGGCACCATAAAGGCTGAAGCTGTTTATATAGCCCATATACAAGCTCAATGCAGATGGAAAGATAAACATAGATGCTGCCGCTGCCGCTGCTTCAATTGTTCTGCCACAAAGAAGGCACGAAGCTACTGTGCAAAAAATTGAAAACAATATAATTTTAAGGTATGTGAGCAGGTGAGCAGCAAAAACGAGTGTCAGTGCTTTATCAAATCCGAAAACACCCACATTAATTTTAAAGGCATACAGCTTTACTAAGACTACTGTGGCAATAATAAACAGCAAAGGTAGAAGCAATCTGTTTCTGTATAGCTTATTTCTGCTTATGTTAAAGCTCAGTGTGGTGTAGCAGCTGCTTTTTTTGTGAAGAAATGAGAATTGAAGCATAAATACCACAAAGGGAATTATAATTGCAAAGCCAAGCTCTGTTTCAGTGACGGAAAAACAATACGAGCTATCCGGTCTCTGGAGCAAGGAGCTCAATTCATAAGAAAAGCTGTTTCCCAGAAATGTCGGACCAAGAGTGGTGCCGAAAAAAGCGATAGCAAAAATTGCCAGCAAAATTAATGAAAATGCCGAATAGTTAGATAACAAATCTTTTTGTGTAACGGATTTATTTGAAAAGCTTTTTGATTTTTTCATTATCTGATTGCACCTCCGTTTCTTCTGAAAAGACCTCTTCCAGTGTGAGCAGCTGAACATCCATATCGTCAGCTCCAAGATTTTCCAGCTTGCTTAATTCTCCATCAATATTGCCGTGAAGTGTCAGCGAAGCTTTTTTTCCGTTTACCTTCAGGTTTTTGCATTTAATTTCTGCAAAAAGACTTTCATTAACAGCCTCGTGGAAGGTTAAAACAACCTTTCTCAGATCCTTGCTTATATCTTCAATAGGGGAGTTGAAAACAAGCTGCTTGCCTTTGATTATTGCAATGTGGTCGCAAACTCCCGAAACCTCTGTAAGGTCGTGTGAGCTGACAATGACTGATGCATTTGTGTCATTTATATATTCAAGAATGAGCTTTCTGAGAAGCTCCTTTTTGTGTGGGTCAAGACCATCAAATGTTTCATCTATGAGAAGATATTTAGGCTTTGCAGCAAATGCAATTGCCAGACCAGCCTGACGGGTCATGCCCTTTGAAAAGCCTCTTATGGGCTTTTTCATATCAAGTGAAAACAGTTCACAAAGAGATTCAAGAATTGAATAATCAAATTGAGGATAATATGTTGAATAAAAGCTTCCCGCACTTTTGAGTGTTGCCCCCACAGGAAACCACAAATCGTCTGAAACATAGAAGAGCTGATCTCTTTTGGTATCGTTATCGAAAACATCCTCACCGTCTAAATAAACAGCACCCGAATCAGCCTTGAATATGCCTGCGCAAATGTTGAGAAGAGTTGTTTTGCCGCATCCGTTAAAGCCTGCAATACCAAGCACGGAGCATTCCTCAACTGTGAGGCTGATATCTTCAATTGCAGTGAAATCACCGTATTTTTTTGTTACGGACCTTATTTCAATCATTCAAATCACCCTTTTCGTATATCAGTTTTGTAAGTTCAATAACTCTTTCAGGGGATATTCCCTTGGCTTTTGATGATGACAGCACCCTGACAAGCTCCTTTTCAGCGTTTTCCAGCACGATTTTGTTAGCAACTGCAGTTTTGCTGACAAAAACACCCTTGCCAAGGAGTGAATATGTAACCCGTTCTGTTTCAAGCTCCTGATATGCACGCTTGACGGTGTTTACATTCAAATCAAGCTCTGACGCCAATTGCCTTACGGATGGCAGCTTATCATCAGGCTGCAGCTCTCCCGTGTTTATAAGGTTGAGAATCTGTTCCTTTATCTGTTCAAAAATGGGAGTTCTGCTTCGTGGGTCTATAACTATCATCTTATCACCTCCTGTGTGCAACTGTGATAGCACACCTATCACAGTTTTAAAATAACATACAGTTTTTCGTTTGTCAACACAAAAATAAAAAAAACTCATAACCGACACAAGTCGATTATGAGTTAAGCTTTGTTATTTGCGAAGCTCCGGTATCCGGCAACTAAAATTCGATGCTCTGTGGCACGCCACCCATTTCTCTTGATTTGTCAGCTCTGTAAACACTGACATGACCTGCCATTGAATCAAAAATGGAGGTGCAGGCAAGGCTTGGTGTCTCGCCGCGAATAAATTTGACGAAGTCTGCAGCAAGTCTTTCGTCTCCGCCTCCGTGTCCACCATAGGCACCAACCATGTCCCCTGTAATGTTCAGGTCAATTTCTTCAATATCGCACTCCTCGTTGAATGCATCAGGTGAGGGGTTAATCTTTTTTACAACAAATTTTGATTCCTCAAAGTTTCCGCTGATTTCACCCTTTGTGCCTATGATGTGTATTTTGCGAAGGCTTTGGGCAGAGCCGCCAACCATGTTGTGTGTGCCGGTTGCTCCGTTTTCAAAATTCACAAGCACACTCTGGTGGTCAACCACATCGTTATCGCACTTGTAAATGCAACGGGCATAGGGTGAGTCGCTCTTCATAAGAGCAATTTTGTCATCTATTGTAGGGTTATCAATGTGTTCTAATTTATCCCAGACATAAAATGCCCATCTGTCAGGGTGGTCTATGTAAAGTCTTTTAGTTGAATAAACGCATGTGTCAACATGAGGGCAGTCAACCATGCAGATATTACCTGCTCCCTCAGGTGCATTTTCGGGCTTGAACTGATATTTTCCACCGAAGGATGCAATCTTTGTTGGCTTTGTTTCACTCATAAGCCACATCATAAGATCAATATCGTGGCAGCACTTTGCCAGAAGCATTGTGGTGTGACATTTTTTTGAGTTTGCCCATTTACCACGGACATAAGAGGTGGAAAGGTGGTGATAGCTCACATGCTCTGTTGTCTGTATATTTATTATTTCACCAATTTCTCCGTTTGCGATCCTTTCCTTGATGCTGTAGTAAAAAGGAGTGTAACGAAGCACATGGCAAATCATAACCCTTGAATTGTTCTTTTTTGCGCATTCCTTTAAGAGGCTTGCTTCCTCTTCGCACACAGCAAAGGGTTTTTCAAGGAGCATATCATATCCACATTCAAGAAGGGGAACAGCCGTTTCAATGTGCTGCTCGTCCATTGTTCCGTTAATAATTGTGTCGGCAAGCTTGCCTCTGGTTGCAAGCTCCTGTGCTGTTTCAAAGCACATATCCTCGGAGAAGCCGAATTTCTCCATGCACATTTTTCTTCGTACAGGGTTTGGGTCTGCAACACCCACGATTTTTAATAATTCTGGGTTTGTTATTGCAAGCTCGCTGTAAACAAGTGCTCTGTGCCCTGCGCCGACGATTATAGCAGTAACGGGGTTTTTATCCATAAAAATACCTCTTAATTATATACCTCTGACTTCTCTGATGCCTGAGAGAATGTGCTCCTTGGCAGAAACAGCATCTGAAAGAGGTAAAGCCTCTATGCCCTCAAGGGGATAGGGAATGTTAAGCTCCTTGTATTTGCCCACACCCATTGTGTGGTAGGGCAAAACATCGAGAGCCTTAAGATTTCTTAATTTGCCGATGAATTTCCCGAGAAGAATCAGATCATTCTTGCTGTCTGTGTAGCCTTTTACAATGATGTGGCGAATCCACAGCTGAACATTTTTCTCTTCAAGAAATTTTGCAAAAGCAAGAATGTTTTTGTTATCCATTCCCGTGAGAGCCTTGTGCTTTTCGGGGTCAATATGCTTGATATCAAGCATAACAAGGTCTGTGTATTTCATCAGCTCTGAGAATTTTTCCACACACTCTGCAGATTTTGGGTTAAATGTTGCACCCGAGGTATCAATGCAGGTGTGAATGTTCTGTAACTTTGCCTTTCTGAACAGATCAATTATAAAATCAATCTGCAAAAGTGGTTCACCACCCGTTACGGTGATTCCACCATTTTTGTAAAAGGAAAGATTTTTGTTGTACTCCGAAAGAATTTCTTCGGCTGTGATTTTTTCTCCCTTGCCCGGCTCCCAGGTGTCGGGATTGTGGCAGTAGAGACAGCGCATGGGACAGCCCTGCATAAAGATTACATATCTTATACCGGGGCCATCAACCGTGCCGAAGCTTTCTTTTGAGTGAATAAGACCCTCCATCTCAGATCTGGTCGTGGAAGGTTCTTGAAATAACCTCGTCCTGCTGTTCCTTTGTGAGCTTGATGAAGTTAACAGCATAGCCACTTACTCTTACGGTAAGCTGAGGATATTTCTCGGGATGCTTCTGTGCATCAAGAAGTGTTTCCTTTGTGAAAACATTTACATTGAGGTGATGTCCGCCCTTTTGAACATATCCGTCAAGAAGGCTTACAAGGTTATCTATCTGGTTTGGTGTAGCAGCCATAGTAAATCTCCTTTAAAATTATTTTAATCAGTCCTCGTTGGCATCAAGTCCCTCGAAGAGGGTAGGTGTGCCGCAAGCACCGTTTGCACAGCAATCAATGTCAATTGCAAGGTCGCCGGCGAAAATTTTGTCATCCTTACCTAAAGCACCGGGGATGATTGAGAAGGTGTTTGAAATACCATCCTGAGCATCAACAAACGGAAGCTTTGCAACAGATGCAAGAGATGCAACAGCACCGTGAGTGTCACGGCGGTGCATTGGGTTTGCACCCGGTGCGAATGCCTCGCCCCTCTTTCTTCCGTCAGGTGTTGCACCTGTGTTCTTACCATAAACAACATTGGATGTAATAGTAAGAATGGATGTTGTTGGGATACCATCTCTGTATGTGTGGTGCTTTCTGATATGGGTCATGAATCTGTGAACAATATCGTATGCGATTTTATCAACTCTGTCATCATCGTTGCCATATTTGGGGAAATCGCCCTCGATTTCATAATCAACAACAATGCCTTCCTCGTTACGGATGGTCTTTACCTTTGCATATTTGATTGCAGAAAGTGAGTCGGCAACAACTGAAAGCCCTGCAATACCTGTTGCAAACCAACGGGTTACCTTTTTATCGTGAAGAGCCATCTGAAGCTTTTCATAGCAGTATTTATCGTGCATGTAGTGAATGATGTTGAGTGTGTGCACATAAACTCGTGCAAGCCACTCCATCATTGCTTCAAATTTCTGCATAACCTCATCATAATCAAGGTATTCGCTTGTGATTGGCCTGTACTCAGGTGCAATCTGCTTACCGGAAATCTCATCTATACCACCATTGATTGCATAGAGAAGACACTTTGCAAGGTTTGCTCTTGCACCGAAAAACTGCATCTCCTTGCCCACAACCATTGATGAAACACAGCAGGCGATTGCATAGTCATCACCATGGGTGAAACGCATAAGGTCATCGTTCTCGTACTGAACTGAGGATGTTTCAATTGAAATCCTTGCACAGAATCTCTTGAAGTTTTCGGGAAGACGGGTTGACCAGAGCACTGTAAGGTTTGGCTCAGGTGCTGCACCGAGATTTTCAAGAGTGTGGAGATATCTGTAAGACATCTTTGTTACCATGTGGCGTCCGTCAATGGCAACACCACCGATTGATTCTGTTACCCACTGTGGGTCACCTGAGAATAAATCATTATATTCGGGTGTTCTTGCAAATTTGATAAGACGAAGCTTCATGATGAAGTGGTCAATCATTTCCTGAAGCTCTGTTTCTGTGTAAACACCGTTTTTAAGGTCACGCTCAGCGTAAATATCAAGGAAAGTGGATGTTCTGCCCAAGGACATGGCAGCACCGTTCTGCTCCTTTACTGCACCAAGATAGCCGAAATAGAGCCACTGAATTGCTTCCTTTGTATCCTTTGCGGGCTTTGAAATATCAAAGCCATAGGAAAGAGCCATCTTCTTAAGGTCATCAAGAGCACGAATTTGCTCTGAAAGCTCTTCTCTCTCCTGAATAATGTGGGAATACATGGCAGTGCGTGTTGTTTCCTTCTGCTCATACTTATCCTCAATAAGTCTGTCGATACCGTAAAGAGCAACACGACGGTAGTCACCTATGATTCTGCCTCTTCCGTATGCATCGGGAAGACCTGTGATGATGTGGCTTGAACGACAAGCTCTCATTTCAGGTGTGTATGCGTCGAAAACACCTGCATTGTGAGTTTTTCTGTGAATGGTGAAAAACTCTTTAACTGTCGGATCAAGCTCGTAACCGTTATCCTTACACGCTTTCTCTGCCATTCGGATGCCACCGTAAGGCATAAGTGCACGCTTGAAGGGCTTGTCTGTCTGGAAGCCCACAATTCTTTCCTTGTCTTTGTCAAGATATCCGGGACCGTGAGACACAATTGTTGATATGATTTTTGTATCCATATCAAGAACGCCGCCCTTTTCACGCTCCTGACGGGAAAGCTCCATTACCTGGTTCCATAAATCGAGCGTGTCCTGTGTGGGACCAACAAGGAAGCTCTCGTCACCATCGTATGGGGTGAAATTGTGCTTGATGAAGCTTCTTACATTTACTTCTTTTTTCCAGGTTCCGCCTTCAAAACCTTTCCAGCTTTCGAAATCCATTATACGATCTCCTCTTCTGATAGAATAAAGATATTATTACACAATATAGTATAACAAATAGCTTATTAATAATCAACACACGCGAAGAAAAAATATGATGGTATTTTTATACCTTTTGAGGGAAAGTTTTGAATTATTTGCATAAATTCCATTTGTCTTCCAAAAATAAGAAAAATATTTTTTTTAAAAGGAGCTTTCTATGTGTGGAATTATTGGAATTGCAGGAGTAAATCAGGTTGCACCTAAGCTGCTTGATTGCCTTAAAAGGCTTGAGTACAGAGGCTATGATTCCTCGGGGATTGCAGTAACCTCGGGAGATGGAATTGAGCGACTCCGAGCAGTGGGACGACTGTCTGAGCTTGAGAGCAGGATGGAATCAAAAACACCTTCGGGCACAACGGGTATAGGTCACACACGGTGGGCAACTCATGGTGCTCCCACAGTGGAAAATGCACACCCGCACATAAGTCCACAAGGTACATTTTGCGTGGTGCACAACGGAATAATTGAAAACAGCGAGGAGATAAAGAAAACTCTTTTGCAGGGTGATTTCTTTGAATCACAAACAGACACAGAGGTTTTCTCTCATCTTCTTGAAAAATATTATATCGGTGAGCCGATAAACGCCATTGCAAAAGCCCTTGCAGTGCTCAAGGGTGCTTATGCCTTTGGTATTCTTTGCAGTGATTTTCCCGATGTGGTTTTCGGAGCGTCGAGTGGTAGTCCTCTTGTGGCAATCGGGTGTGAGGAGGGTGGATTTATTTCCTCTGACCCTTGTGCAGTCAATGAAAAAATTAAATCTGTTTACAGGATTTCCGGTGGTGAAATCTGCTGTGTTGGAAAGGACAGGCTTTTGTTTTTTGACCCTTCCGGTCAGGCGATAGAGAAGAAACCCGAATCAATTACCTGCAAAATGGAGTCGATGAGTAAGGGGCAATATCCACACTTTATGCTCAAAGAAATTTATGAGCAGCCAAGGGCTGTAAGTGACACGGTGAATTCACTTGTGAAAATGGGAAGCGTGTTTCTTCCCGATGTTTATCTTGATGATGATTTTTTCAGGGATGAGCTTGAAAAAATTGTGATTGTGGGCTGTGGCTCTGCATATCATACGGGGCTTTGTGTGAAGAATATGCTTGAAAGCATGTCGGGTGTGACCTGCAATGTTGAAATTGCATCCGAATTCAGATATTCTCAGCCTGTTCTTAACAAAAACACTCTGACAGTATTTATAAGTCAGAGTGGTGAAACAGCCGATACTCTTGCCTGCCTGCGTCTTGCAAAGCACTGTGGTGCAAAAATACTTTCAATTGTGAATGTAAAGGGGAGCGTTATTGCCACCGAAAGCGAAAATGTTATTTTCACCCTTGCGGGCAGAGAAATTGCTGTTGCCACCACTAAAGCGTACAGCGCACAGCTTGCGGCACTTTATTCACTTGCGATTTATATAGGCAGAATAAAGGGGAAGCTCACCTCTGAGCAAGAGGAAAAGCTTGTGTCTGAAATGCTTCTTCTGCCAAGCAAAATAGAGGAAACTCTCAGGGAGACTGAAGCACTCTCAAAGGAAATTGCAAATGATATTTGCCGGGCTCAAAACATATTTTTTATGGGCAGATTGTGTGATTACGCCACTGCCTGTGAGGGAGCATTGAAGCTAAAGGAAATCAGCTATATCAATGCGCAATGCTACCCTGCAGGGGAGCTTAAGCACGGAACAATTTCCCTGGTTGATGAGGGCACACCCGTTATTGCGATTCTGGGGGAGAGCAGGGTTTTCTCGAAAACACTCAGTAATATGTGTGAAACAGAAGCCCGTGGCGCGTGTGTTTTTGCAATAACCGATAAAGCCAAAGAAACCCTGCTTTCCCAAAAGCATAAGACTATTTCCGTTGCAGATACTCTTTCTCTTTTTCGTCCATCTCTCCTTGTCCTTCCTCTTCAGCTTCTCAGCTACCACACTGCCCTTCTCAGGGGATGTGACATTGATAAGCCCAGGAATCTCGCTAAATCCGTTACTGTGGAATAATACCGATATTTAGAGAATAGCTTTGTCTTGCCGACTCGCAGTATCCATATACAGCGTCGTCGGCAAGCCTTCGCTCTTCAACTGAATCTCGGTATTATTACGGTACAGAAAGTTTTTACAGAGCATTAGGCTGAACCTCGCAGTATCCATATACAGCATCGTCGGCAAGCCTTCGCTCTTCAGCTAAATCTCGGTATTATTACGGTACAGAAAGTTTTTGCAGAGCATTAGGCTGTTGAAAAAACAATGCTTGTAATCGGCTTATCTTCAATTCCTTATTTGCAAAGCACATTGCACTAAAATTCAGCATCTCATTTGTTTGAGTTGCTGTTTTTTATTTTTTGTTTGTAATTGCTGTGAAAACCAAGTATAATTGCAGTGTACGAGGTGATGTTATGACAAAGGTGCTGAATTTTCTTGTCAGGGCAGCTGAAATATTTATAAAGCTGATAGCAGGCCTTATATTTTATCCCCGAAGCAAAAAAATTGAAAAATATATTTCTTCAGCCTGCATTCCCACCGGCTTTACATACACAGCCCACACAGGCTGCTGCAAAACAAAACCCAACACACTTGAGTGTATAGATGTGGGAGCAAAATATGGCGCAGGGATTGTTGAATTCGATTTGCGTTTCGATAAAAATTCAGAGCCCGTTTTATCTCACGATGAGCCCGTGGGGGGCGAGGTGACACTTGATGAGGCATTTGCAAAAATCAGCGGGATAGAAAACATTCGTGTGAATGTGGATGTTAAAACCTGCCTTGCTCTTCAGAAGGTCGAAGCCCTTGCAAAAAAACACGGAGTTGAAGACAGAATCTTCTTCACAGGCATAAATGAAGGGGATGTGGAGGCTGTTAAGAAGCAATATCCCACTGTTGAATACTATCTGAATATGAAGGTCAGGAATCCCAGTGCCCACACAGAAAAATATCTTCAGAGCCTTGTGGATAAGGTGAAGGAGTGTGGTGCTGTGGGTATTAACTTTAATTACAGAAAAGCATCGAGAAGGCTTGTGGAGGTTTTTCACGAAAATGACTTGCAGGTTTCCATTTTCACAGTGGATAAGCTCATTGAAATGTACAGAATCATTTCCTATGGTCCTGACAACATAACAACAAGGAAGCCCGATTACATCAAATATACTTTAGAGGAGTTTAAAAATGCTTGAGATTAAGAAAAAAAAGTTTTACATGGATGGAGAGGAATTCCACATCTATTCAGGTGCAATGCACTATTTCAGAATTCCGAAGGCTTATTGGGAGGACAGACTTCTCAAGCTCAAGGCTGCAGGATTAAATACGGTTGAAACCTATGTGCCATGGAATTTCCACGAAAAGCAGAAGGGTGTATTTGATTTTTCAGATATGCTTGATATTGAGAGCTTTGTTAAAACAGCTCAGGATTTGGGTTTGTATGTTATTGTGCGTCCCGGTCCGTATATCTGTGCCGAGTGGGATTTGGGTGGACTTCCTGCATGGCTTCTCAAGGACAAAAACATCCGACTTCGCTGCTGGGATAAGCAATATATAAAGGCTGTTGAGGATTTCTTCAAGGTGCTCATTCCGAAGCTTCTTCCTTATCAGGAGTCAAATGGTGGCAAGCTCATAGCAATGCAGGTTGAAAATGAATATGGTTCATTCGGCAGAGACAAAAAATATCTTTATTGGCTCCGCGATTTAATGAAAGAGCTTGGTGTAACCTGTCAGCTTTTCACCTCCGACGGAGAGGATAGATATTTCTTCTCGGGTGGCGGCATTCCTGAGGAGCTTATGGTTGCAAACTTTGGTGGCTACAACGAAAACAGATTCAATGATTTAAAGCTTCTTCAGCCCGACAAGCCACTTATGTGTGGTGAGCACTGGTGTGGTTGGTTTGACCAGTGGGGTGCAAAGCACCACACGGACAATGCAGAGGAATCTTTGGGCAGAAGCCTTGATGGCTTCTTCAGTGAGGATGCAAACTTCAATCTGTATATGTTCCACGGTGGCACAAACTTCGGCTTCTCCTCAGGTGCAAACTACTATGACAGATATTGCCCCACAACCACGAGCTATGACTACGGTGCTCCTCTTTCTGAGAATGGTGCATATACCGAAAAATATTTCGTTTTAAGAGATCGTATGGCAAAGAAGCTTGGTAAGGAGCTTCCACCGATGCCTGAGGATTCAAAAACACAGTCTCTCGGCAAAATTAAATTTACCGAGTTTGCCGACCTTCAGAAGGTTTACAAATCCTTTGCCCGTCGCAAAAAATCTCACATTCCACAGTATATGGAGAGTTATGACCAGTACAGTGGAGCAATCCTTTACAGCACTGTTTTAAAGGGTAACTATGGTGATACTGAGCTTAACGCTTTTGGTGTGCACGATATCGCATATATTTACATTGATGGTGAATTGAAGCACATCTATGACAGAACAAAGCTTAAGGGTAAGGAGCTTCATGAGGAAAGCTTCAGTGTGAAAATCCCTGCATTCAATGGTGAGTGCAAGGTTGATGTGCTCGTTTATGCCCTCGGCAGAGTGAACTATGCAAGAAGAATCTATGACCGTAAGGGTCTTGATGAAATATATCTTGGTGGTCAGGCAATTGTTGATTGGACAGTTTACTGCATGGATCTTGAAACAGCCCCTGATATTAAATATTCAGAAAAGAGAAGTGGTGCACCCCTCTTCCTCAAGGCAAGCTTCAGGGCTGAGGAGAAAATTGATACCTTCGTTGATATGAGAGGCTTCACAAATGCCGTTGTGTATGTAAACGGATTTAATCTCGGCAGATTCCTCAAGAGAGGTCCGCAATACACACTCTATCTTCCGGGTACACTTCTCAAGGATGAAAATGAAATCGTTGTTCTTGAGCTTGAAGGCACAACCAAGAAGGATATCGCTTTGATTGATAAGGCAATATTCAGATAAGCGTGAGATTCGTGGCCTTGTTGCGTTTGAGTTTAAAGGCAAAATTTCGGGATGCTATGTGTCCGGTTATAAAATGAAGAAAAATCAAAAGGGAAGATTCTTTGTGAATCTTCCCTTTGTGTTTATTTGGGCTGATACGGAAACACCGGCATAAGCTGAAGCTTGAATTGATTGATTGTGTGCATACGGTCAATCCTTGCTTTTATCTCTTCATCCTCGCAGATTCCTTCACGGATATACCTGTCGAGAATTGCGTAGGTGAAGCCTAAATTATCTTCATCGGTCTTGCCACAAAGACCGTCAATGGGCACCTTTTCAACAAACATTTCAGGAAGACCAAGTGCTCTGCCGATTGCCTTGACCTCCTGAACCGTGAGCATCGAAAGGGGAGAGAAATCCCCCACGCTATCACCATAGCGGGTGGAGTAGCCAACCCAATCCTCGGAAAGATTGCAGGTGTTTGCAACTCTTCCGTTTACGCTCTGACTCACAGCGTAAACGGTTGCCATGCGAAGGCGAGGTGGCAGATTTGTCACTGCCTGTGTGTTAAGCTCCACACCACTGCTTTCAAGAGCCTTCACAAGACCGTTATATGCATCGTTGATGTTAACTGTGTGGTATTTAATGTCAAGAAATTCGCAAAGGGCAATGCTCACATCAATATCAAACTGCTCGCCCTTAGGCATTAAAACACCAACAACATTTTCTTTACCCAGAGCTTCAACAAGAAGAGCAGCCACAACAGAGCTGTCCTTGCCACCGGATATGCCTACAACACCCTTGCAGCCCCTGCCATTTTCCTCAAACCAATTTTTTATCCACTCAATTATATCGTTTTTAACCTTAACAGCATCAAAAGACATAAAAAAACTCCTAACCTCAATTGTGGTTATATTGTAGTCTTTTCTCGCAAGGTTTTCAAGATTTTTAAATAAATAACTTGCATAGTATCAAATTTATTGTATAATTATAACGATTATAGTTAGTCGAAACAGTGTAAAATTACACTGTTTCGATACCAAATTATGATTTGATATCGAATTTTCTTCGAAAAATTACCATCATTATAATGACTAAATTTGTGTAGGTGATACATTATGACAGTGAGTGAGGCAATCAAATCTCTCGTTAAATATGGTGTAAGAGAGGGTCTTCTTGACGCTCTTGATGAAAAATGGGCTGTTAACAGGCTTCTTGAGGTTATGCAGCTTGACAGCATCGAGGCAGATGCTGTGGCAGATGAAGCTGCAGCTCTTGAGGATATTCTCGGAGTGCTTCTTGACGATGCGTGTGAAAGAGGTATTTGTGAGGATTCTGTTGTTTTCCGTGACCTTTTTGATACAAAGCTTATGGGTGCTATCACACCAAGACCCTCAGAGGTTATAAAGAGCTTCGAGGAGCTTTATGCAGAATCTCCCGAGAAGGCAACAGAGTTTTATTATCACATTTCAAGAAAATCTGATTATATCAGAGAATACAGAATCAAGAACGATGTTAAGTGGGTGACACCCACCGAATATGGTGATATTGATATCACAATCAACCTTTCAAAGCCGGAGAAGGATCCTAAGGCAATTGCAGCAGCTCTCAAAATGAAGCAGAGCTCATATCCTCTTTGTATGCTTTGTCCTGAAAATGAAGGCTATGCCGGAAGAGTCAATCACCCTGCAAGGCAGAATCACAGAGTGATTCCTCTTGACCTCGAGGGCGAGAGCTGGTGCTTGCAGTACTCACCCTATGTTTATTATAACGAGCATTGCATTGTTTTTGACAGCATTCATCAGCCAATGAAAATAACGGAGAAGGGCTTCAGAAGACTTTTCGCAATCGTTAAGAAGTTTCCTCACTATTTTGTCGGTTCCAATGCTGACCTTCCTATTGTTGGTGGTTCGGTGCTCACTCACGACCATTTCCAGGGCGGTAACTACACATTCGCAATGGCAAAGGCAGAAATTGAAACCCCTGTTGAATTCAAGAAATACCCATCTGTTTCAGGTGGTATTGTGAAATGGCCTATGTCAGTTCTCCGTCTTGTGGGCGAAAACACAGATGATATCTGTTCACTTGCAGGTGAGATTCTTGCAAAGTGGAGAAATTACACGGATGAAGAAGCATTCATTTTTGCCGAAACAGACGGTGTTCCACACAATACAATCACACCCATTGCCCGTTTCAGAAACGGAAAATATGAGCTTGATCTGGTGCTTCGCAATAACATCACCACAGAGGAATTCCCCGATGGTGTTTATCACCCACACCCACAGCACCACCACATCAAAAAGGAAAATATCGGTCTTATCGAGGTTATGGGTCTTGCAGTTCTTCCCTCAAGACTCAAAACAGAGATGGCTGTCCTGCAGGATGCACTTGTGAACAACAAGGATATTGCTGCAGATGAAAGAATTGCAAAGCATCTTGAATGGGCTGAGCAAATCAAGAAGAATAATAACATCACAGCAGAAAATTGTGAGAAAATTCTTCAGGATGAAATCGGCAAGGTGTTTGCAGATATCCTCGGTCAGTGTGGCGTCTATGCCCGTAACGAGGAAGGCAAAGCACAGTTTATTAAATTTACAGATTACATAAATGAATAATCGGAGGGCGCACTTATGTTTGAAAAAATGAAATCAAAATATTATATCGGCAAAACACTTGTTGAGCAGAATGAGGCAGATGGCAGAGGCTTCAGCTTCAAGCTTGATGTGACAGACAAGTCAATCAAGGGTGTGCTCACAGCAAAGTGTGACCTTGCAATGAAGTCCTTCGAGATTGTTGCCGAGGATGCTTTTGATGATGACGATTTGTTCTTTGCAAACGGTTATCAGGCATGGACTACCTCTCGTGAATTTTCAAAGGATGACAGGTTCGACGGTCTTATCAAGGCTGCAGGTATTACAAAATTCACAAAGCACTTTGCCGGTCTCTCAGGTGACTATCACTTCGAGTCATACGGTGAAAAGGGCAAATTCCACGGATATACATATTGCTATTTCCGTGAAAAGGGCGAAAATGAAATCAAGCTCTATGGCTCAAAGCACGAGAGAAACGGTTTCACAATTTTTGCTGTTGACATGGATGATGAAAGGCTCACAATCAAGAAGGATGTTGACGGACTTTCACTTAAGGCAGGTCAGGAATATGAGATATTTGACATTGCCATTATCGAAGGCGATATGGATGATGTAATGGATAAATATTTCTTTGATTTTGTTGGCTGTAAGAAGCCTTCAATCGATCACCTTTCAGGCTACACCTCATGGTATAATTATTTTCAGGATATAAATGAAGAAATTATTCTTCGCGATCTTAACGGTCTTGACAGAGCAACTGAAGAGGTTAACATCTTTCAGGTGGATGATGGTTATCAGCAGGCTGTTGGTGACTGGCTTCTTACCGATGAAAAGAAGTTCCCTCACGGAATGAAGTTTATTGCCGATGAAATCCACAAGAAGGGCTACAAGGCAGGTATCTGGCTTGCACCATTCAGTGCACAGGTTTCTTCACAGCTTGTAAAGGATCACCCGGATTGGCTTCTCACTCACAACAGAAACGGTAAGAAGATGCTCGGCTGTCAGGGTTGGGGTGGTGCATATACACTTGATATTTATAATCCTGAGGTTCGCGAATACATCAGAAAGGTTTTTGATGTTGTTCTCAATGAGTGGGGCTTCGATATGGTTAAGCTCGATTTCCTTTACAGCCAGTGCATTGAGCCCAGAAACGGTAAAACCCGTGGTGAGATTATGTGCGATGGCGTTGACCTTCTTCGCGAGGTTTGTGGAGATAAGTGGATTCTCGGCTGTGGTGTGCCTATCGGTGCTTGCATGGGTATCTTTGATGCTTGCCGAATCAGCTGCGATGCAAGTAAAAACTGGAGATTTACTCTCAAGGGTAATCTCAGCGTGAATTCTCTTGTAAGCTCAATAAGAATCAACTGCGAAAATCCATCCTCACAGAATGCTATTATCAATACAATCTTCCGTAATCACCTTGACGGCAGAGCCTTCTGTAATGACCCTGATGTGTTCTTCCTTCGTGATATCAACATCAACTACACAATGGATCAGAAGCTTCTTCACGGAAAAATCAATTCTGTTTGCGGTAATGTTCTTTTCGTTTCCGATAATGCAGGTGATTTTGACGATGAGAGAATCGGTTACCTTAAGGAGTTCTTCAAGGATAAGGATTATAAGGTTAACCTTGCCGAATATGTTGGCGAGAACGATATTCGTCTTGATTTCACCGAAAATGGCGAGAAAAAGAGTCTTACATTTAATCTTCTCACGGGTGAAAGCAACATTCATGAGGTTCTGTGAATTTAATTCAGTTATTATCTGACAGATGATTGATTGCAAAAAAACAGTCTGCAAATTTCTTTGCAGACTGTTTTTGTTATATCTTAATTATTCCGAGACCCTCAAGCACAGAGAAAACCAATATTGCCACAATGCACACGGGAGCGATATATTTTATGATAATGGTGAAAAGCTTCTTTCTCTTGAATTCTCCTGTTGATTCGATTTCTTCAATGAGAGCCTTTGGCTTTATGATATAGCCAATAAGAATGCAGGTAAGCAGAGCAACAACAGGCATAATCACGCTGTTTGAAATGAAATCAAAGAAATCAAGGAAAGCAAGACCAATGATTTTTATATCCTTGAGTGCACCGTAGCCAAGACAGGATGGTAAGCCCAGTGCTATGCAAAGAACAAAAACAAAAATGCATGTTGTTTTTCTTTGCCACTTGAATTTATCCATGAATATGGAAACAACAGTTTCCATAAGAGAGATTGAAGATGTGAGGGCTGCAAAAAGAACCAGGATAAAGAAAACTGTTCCGATAATATTTCCACCTGCCATGCTTTGGAATACTTTTGGCAGTGTGACAAACATAAGACCGGGGCCTTTTCCCAGAGCACTCTCGTCGCCGCCCGAAAATGCGAAAACTGCCGGTATAACCATAAGACCTGCAAAAAATGCAATTCCGGTGTCGAAAAGTTCAATCTGTTTGACAGAGCCCTCAATTCCCACATCTTTTTTCATATAAGAGCCATAGGTTATCATGATGCCCATGGCAAGACTCATTGAATAGAAGAGCTGGCCCATAGCGGCAAGCACTGTTGTTATGGAGAATTTGCTGAAATCAGGCTTGATGTAATAAATCAAGCCATCGATTGCACCCGGCATGAACAGTGAATAAATCGCAATGAACACGGTGAGTACAATAAGAATAGGCATCATAATTTTGCTGACCTTCTCAACACCCTTCTCCACACCGAAAAGAACAACAATTGCTGTGACACCTAAATAGAGAAGAAACCATCCGATTGGTGCTGTGGGATGAGAAATAAAGCTATCGAAAAATCCGTTGGTAGCAGCCTCTGACATTCCACCTGATATGAACTGTGCAAGGTATTTTATAATCCATCCACCGATTACGGAGTAATAGGGAAGTATGATTATGGGGACGAGAGATGCAACGATTCCTAAGAAAGAGAAACGCTTATCAAGCTTTTTGTATGCACCGATTGCACTTGTGCCTGTTTTTCTTCCTATTGCAATTTCGGCACACATAAGAGCGAAGCCGAAGGTAACTGCAAGAATAATATAAACCAACAGGAAAATACCACCACCATACTGTGCGGCAAGATATGGGAAACGCCATATATTTCCTAATCCTACTGCTGAGCCGGCTGTGGCAAGCACAAAGCCCAGCTTTCCTGAAAAGCTACTTCTTTTTTCTGACACTGAATATCACCTGCTTAAAAAATACAACAGGAGATATTATTACATAAACCTGACAGAAAATCAACAAAAAAATAAACTATCTGCAAAATGGAAAATCTTTGCAGATAGTTTTGATTATATGTTTAGTAAGTTAAAATCTGCCACCTGCGCCGCCACCACCGGTTGAGCCGCCGCCTCCTCGGAAGCCACCGCCACCGAAGCCGCCACCGAAGCCTCCGTGATGGTGTCCGCCATGGTGGGTTGAGATGTGTCGCAGCTTTCTTCGTGCAAGCTTGCTTTTATATTCTGCAGCGCGGGTTGTTCCGTGTTTTTTATCGTAGCTCAGCAGCTTCAGATAATGAAGTGTTGTGTATAGCCATGATATACCCGGAAGGATGATAAGAAGAGCCCACACAGCAAGGAAGATGAACATACCCTCGCTGTCATCCCGGGTCAGCATATCGTTTTCATAGGGATTGTTTTGGTAATATTCGGAATTTTCATCAGGTTCAAGTCCGTATTCTTCGGTGCGGAGCTCGTTTACTATTGCTCCGAAAAGAAGTTGTGTGCCTGTGTCAAAATCATCCTGAGAATAGTGGGGTATTGCATAGGTGTCTCTCATCTGACCGAGAACAACATCTGTGAGAGTGCCCTCAACACCATAGCCTGTGGTTATCCACATTTCCCTGTCGCTTACGCTCAGAACAATGAGAACACCGTTGTCTTTTTCTTTGTCGCCGATACCCCATTCACGGAAAACCTCAACAGAATATTCGGAAATATCTTCACCGTCAAGTGTCTGAACAGTAAGAACACAAACCTGTGCTGTTGTGTCATTGTAAAGTGTAACAGCGGTGTTCTGGATTTCCTGTTCTGTTTCAGGAGACAGAACTCCTGCATAGTCATTCACAAAGAAATCTGCAGTAGGCTCGGGTGCAGCACCCATAAGAATGGGGCAAAAAACAACAATGGCAAGAATGACAGCGAGCAGGCTGAATCTTCTTTTATTGCGGTTTTTCATAATCAATCACCAAGAAGCGTGCCAACATCGGGAGCTTTGTCTGCACCCTGGGCAGCTTCAAAATATTCTGCCTTTTCAAAGCCGAAAATTCCTGCGAAAATGTTGCCCGGGAATCTTATAACCTTGTTGTTATATTCCTTGACAGTGTCGTTATAATCCTTTCTTGCTGTTGCAATTCTGTTTTCACTGCCCTCAAGCTCATCCATAAGTGCAACATAGGTTGTGTCTGCTTTAAGCTCGGGATAACTTTCAACAACAACGTTGAGACCCTGAAGAGCAGCTGTGAGCTCCTCGTTTGCCTCTGCCTTTTCGCCAACCGTGCTTGCATTAACAAGCTTCTGTCTTGCAGCAGCAATGCTTGAATAAACCTCTGATTCGTGGGCTGCATAGCTTTTTACGGTTGCAACCACATTTGGGATAAGGTCTGCACGGCGCTGAAGGTATGTGTCGATGTTTGATTCGGCACTAGCTACCTCTTCACGAGCTGTAACGAGACCATTGTAGTTTGAAATGCCAACACCTGCGATAATCGCAACAATTATCAGCACGGTGATTATAGCGATAAGACCTTTCTTCATGAATGAAGCCTCCTTTAAAAATTATAATTATCAGTGATATTTCGGCAGATAGTCACCGTGAGCAACAATAAGGTCATCCACCATGGATTTGATATCGTCTATGCTCAGCTCACTTGCTGTGTGAGGATCAAGCATAGCAGCCTGATAGATGTGCTCAAGCTTTCTTGTTTTTGCTGCCTCAATTGTGAGAAGCTGAACATTGATGTTTGTCATGTTCATTGCAGCGCACTGAACCGGGAGTGCACCCACATAGCATCCGTGAACTCCCTTGCCGTCAACGAGACAAGGAACCTCAACACAAGCATCTGCAGGAAGGTTTGTGATAAGACCGTTATTAATAACATTACCACCGATTTTGTATGGTGTGTTTGTAACAACGGATTCCATAATGTGTGAAGCATATTCGTTGGAGCGCTCGTGTGCCTTGACGCCGTTCTGGAGCATTTCCTCGTATTCCTTTTTCCAGCCGGCAATCTGATTCACACAGCGGCGAGGATATTCATCCAGTGGGATATTATATCTTTCAATAAGCTCCGGATATTTTGATTTGATATAGAACATATTGTACTCTGCATTGTGCTCACTTGACTCTGTGCAGAAATAGCCGAAGTTCTTGATATATTCAAATCTTACCTTGTTGTCAAAGTCAGGGTCATCAATTTTTGCCTGAATGCGTTTTTTGATTTCGGGATAAAGGTCATTTCCGTCCTTGTCCTGAATTTCAAGAAGCCAGCCCATGTGGTTGATGCCTGCAATGAGCTCCTTTCTGCCCTCAAGCTTATCCTCAAGACCAACCTGGGTGAGAAGATCCTTTGAGCAGCTCTGGACACTGTGGCAAAGACCGACTGTGTTAACACCTGTGTATCTCTGCATGTAGCCTGAAAGCATAGCCATCGGGTTTGTATAGTTGAGGAAGAGTGCATCGGGGCAAACCTCCTCCATATCACGGGCAAAATCCTCCATTACAGGGATTGTTCTTAACGCACGCATAATGCCGCCGATACCGAGTGTGTCTGCAATTGTCTGGCGAAGACCATATTTCTTCGGCACCTCGAAGTCAATGATTGTGCAAGGGTCATAGAGACCAACCTGAATTGCATTTACAACAAAGTTTGCGCCACGAAGAGCGTCCTTGCGGTTTTCCACACCGAGATAGCATTCGATTTTGCCGTAGCCACCCATTGTTTTCTGCATTGCCTCGAGAATTGTTTTGCTTTCCTCAAGGCGCTGACCGTCAATGTCATAAAGAGCAAAAACGCTGTCGCGAAGAACCTCGGAGCCCATACAGTCACCGATAACATTTCGTGCGAAAACGGTGCTGCCAGCACCCATAAATGTGATTTTCATAATTTAACCCCTTTCAGGCTATGTTTGTTAAGTTCATAATAATAAATTTTATACTTCAATTCAATATTCCGGAATGTAAAAAAACAAGAGGCGTTTTTGTGTAGTTTTACAATAGTGAATATTTTATAAAATATTATTGAATAATTATTCATCTTGTGATATTATAGGGTATATTTTAATGTGAGGGGATTGTTTATGGATACATCAACTATCTTGATTCTTATTACCATCGCAGTTTATTTGTTGGGTATGGTAATTATCGGTGCAAAATTTGCAAAGAAAAATAAAAGCACATCTGACTTTTATCTTGGTGGCAGAAAGCTTGGCCCGTTTGTTACGGCAATGAGTGCTGAGGCATCAGATATGAGCAGCTGGCTTCTTATGGGACTTCCGGGCGTTGCTCTTATTGCAGGTCTTGCAGAGGCATCATGGACTGCTATTGGTCTTGCTGTCGGTACATACATTAACTGGCTTATTGTCGCTAAACGAATCCGACTTTATTCAAAGAAAATTGACGCAGTTACTGTTCCTGAGTTTTTCTCCAAAAGATTTGGTGACGATGCAGGCGTTCTTAAAGTGATTGCAGCACTTGTTATTATTATTTTCTTTATACCTTACACAGCATCGGGCTTCTCTGCATGTGGTAAGCTTTTTGAATCTATTTTCGGTATTCCTTATCTTACAGCAACAATTGCAAGTGGTATTGTTATTGTTGCATATACAGCTCTTGGAGGCTTCCTGGCTGCATCCACAACAGACTTTATACAGTCAATTGTAATGACAATTGCCCTTGTTGTGGTTCTCGGCTTCGGAATCAGCTATGCAGGTGGATGGGATACTGTTTGTAATAATGCAACAAATCTTGCGGGCTATCTCAATTTTACAGTAACTCATGCTGCAGGTAGTGTGAGCGAGGCAATTGCAGGCACAGCAGGCACAAAGCCTTATGGCGCTCTCACAATCGCCTCAACTCTTGCATGGGGACTCGGCTATTTCGGTATGCCTCACATTCTTCTCAGATTCATGGCTATTGAAAAGGTTGAAAAAATTAAGCTTGCTCGCCGTGTGGCATCAATCTGGGTTGTTATTTCAATGGCAGTTGCAATTGTTATAGGTATAGTTGGCTATGGTGCTGTTAAGAGTGGTGCTGTTTCAAACCTTCAGGACAGCGAAAGAATCATTATTGAGCTTGCAAAGACAATCAGTGGTGAGGGTGCGATATTGGCAGTTGTTGCCGGTCTTATTCTTGCAGGCATTCTTGCTGCAACAATGTCAACAGCTGACTCACAGCTTCTTGCAGCATCATCAAGCGTTTCAGAGGATATCATAAGGGCAACAAAAATCAATGTTTCAGACAAGAAAAGAATGATAGTTGCTCGAGTTTCAGTTATTGTTATTGCAATTATTGCCATGGTCATTGCAAAGGATCCGAATAGCAAGGTGTTTGAAATTGTTTCATTTGCCTGGGCAGGCTTCGGTGCAACCTTCGGTCCGCTCATGCTCTTTGCCCTGTTCTGGAAGAGAACAAATAAATATGGTGCTGTTGCAGGTATGGTGAGCGGTGCTGTGATGGTATTTGTTTGGAAATTTGTTATCAGCAAGCTCGGGGGTCCGTTTGCAATATATGAGCTTCTTCCGGCATTCGTTTTCTCATCAATTGTTATAGTTGTTGTTTCTCTTCTCACAAAGGCTCCTTCAAAGGAAATTGAAGAGGATTTTGAGGCTGTTAAGGCAGGTAAGGTTGAAGGCTGATCAGCTGAAATTTAATAACAAAAAGGCACACCGTATTGGTGTGCCTTTTGCAAAATGAGGTGTTTTTTTGAAGGCGAAGAAAATTGTCAGCATAATCTTTGTTGTGGCATCACTTGTTATATGTGGTGTAATGGCATACTCTATCTATACTGAGGCTCAGACGCAAATTGCTGAATGGAAGGCAACCACCTGGTTTGGATTTACGAATAATGTGGATTCCTTCAATGAGGGTGAATATGTCAAAAAAGAAACCATTGAAGCTTATGAAGTGAAAACGGATCTGTATAATTCAGGTGTTTACTATGACGCTCTCAACGAAAGAGAGCAGCTTGTTTATAAGGCTTTTCAGTATGCGTTTGATAATAACTATGTTTACACATATGTTGACTCCTCTATGCTTCAGGAGGGGGACCTTGAGCCTTATGACATTATGGTGCTGCTGTCTCTTGATTCGGCATCTGTTCAGCAGAATCTTTCGTCTGTGGAATATACAAGCAAGCAGACTCTTTGCACAACAATTTACGGCATTGACGTGGAAAAAAAGGTGAATGGCGATATTGTGGGTGCAGAAACCTTCTCAGAGAAGCGTGCAGAGAGAGTTGACAAGGCTGTTGCAGAGCTGAAAAAAGTGGATTTTAAGTTTACCGAAACCACCACAGAGGAAGAAAAGGCGAGAGAAATTTTCAGATATGTGGATAATAATGTGGAATACAGCTCAAAGGCATTCAGCACAAACAAAACCCAGAAGGGTGAGCAGGCCAATGATGTCTCGGGTGCAGAGGATTTCCTTTATTCTGCTGTGTTTAGCGGAAAGACAAACTGCGACGGATACGCAAATATGTTCAGTCTTCTTTGTCAGATGAATGGTATCACCTGCGTTGAAAAGGTTTATTATTCCGAGGTCGAGGGTGAAGCAGGTCACACCTGGAACTGTGTCAGAATTGACGGAAAATGGTATAATGTGGATTGCACAGAGTCTCTTGAGGAGGAAGAAAGCACAGAAGAAGATGTTGAAATACGAGAGGCTGTGCAGTTTGGTTGCTCGGATGAATTGCAGCCCTTTGCACACGAGTATAAGGAGTATGCTCCTGTGTGCAAGGAAAATATTATGCATATAGACAAAACATTTTCTGCTGCAAAGGGCAGTGGAATGGCATCGAAAATTGCATCCTGCATCAGAGAATCTGATGAATCAAGAGCAATTATTGTGATAAAGGATTATGATAAGGACGATATGTCTGATACGATGCAGAGCGTTGCAAATAATCTGAGATCAGATATTCGTTACATTGTTGATGAAAGAGATAAAAGCACAATTTGCTGTATTTATAAGGATTGAAAATTGTTACCGGTTCCGGCTTTTGCCGGAATCGGTAATTTTTGTGAAAAAAATAACTTTGGTTGACTAATATAATTATATTTTATATAATAAAGTGATTTATAATATTTTTGCATAAAAAAGCAGATATTATTGATGCAATTCTATGAAAGATTATCTATCAGAAAGGTAGGTTTAATATGGCTTTTTCCCTTCACGGAATAAAAGTTCCACACAGAAAGCACACAGCTGATATGCCGGCTGAGAGAATGACAGCAGCCACTGTTACAATTCCCACTGTAATGCATATCGGTAAGCCTGCAACACCCATTGTCAAGGTGGGTGAGCTTGTTAAGGTCGGTACACTTATTGCCCAGCAGGAGGGTTATGTTTCATCTCCCGTGTATGCAAGTGTTTCCGGCAAGGTGACAAAAATTCAGGATATGCTTCTTTCAAACGGAAGCTTTGCTCCTGCAATAACCATTGAGTCCGACGGCGAAATGGCACAGGATGAAAGCATAGCAGCTCCCGCTATAAATACAAAAGAGGATTTTGTTGAGGCTTTAAAGAAAAGTGGTATTGTTGGTCTCGGTGGCGCAGGCTTCCCCACATATGTGAAGTTTAATGTGGACAAGCCCGTGGATTACCTTGTTATCAACGGTGCAGAATGTGAGCCTTATATCACAAGTGACACACGCACAATGCTTGAGCGTGGTGATGATATCAGAACAGGTCTTGAAGCAGTTCTTGAATTCATTGAGATTGACAAAGTGATTTTTGCCATTGAAAAAAATAAGAAGGCGGCTGTTACAGAAATGCAGAAGGCCGTTGGCGATATAGATAAGGTGCAGGTTAAGGCACTTCCTACAATTTACCCTCAGGGTGGTGAAAAGGTGCTCGTTTACCACACAACAAAAAGAGTGATCGGCAACGGTAAGCTTCCTATTGATGTTGGCTGCATTGTTATCAACTGCACAACACTTGCTGCAATAGGCAGCTATCTTAAAACAGGTCTGCCACTTGTGGAAAAGTGTGTAACTGTTGACGGAGGCTGCGTCAAGGAACCCAAAAATGTTATAGCTCCCATCGGCACAGCACTCAAGGATGTTTTTGATTTTTGCGGAGGCTTCACCCAGGAGCCGCAAAAGGTGCTTTACGGTGGACCTATGATGGGTATTGCAGTGCCTGATGTGAATGTGCCCGTTCTCAAGCAGACAAATGCAATCCTTGCTCTCACAGAAAAGGAAGCAAGACTCCCGAAAGCAACAAACTGTATCCGTTGCGGTACTTGTATAAATACCTGTCCATTTGGTATTAACCCTCCCGCCCTTGCAACGGCGTTCAGAGATAAGGATATTGAGGGTATTAAAAAAGCAGGTGCAGAAATCTGCATGGAATGTGGCTGTTGCTCATTCAACTGCCCTGCAAACAGACCCATCACACAGACAAATAAATTGGCAAAGGCTCTTCTTCGTGAAGTGGCAATGAAAGAAAAGGAGGCAAAGTAAAATGGAAAATAAGCTTCATGTAGCTGCCTCTCCTCACATTCACAGTGGTCGCTCAACACAGAAGATAATGCTTGATGTGATTATAGCACTTCTTCCTGCTGCAATTGCAGGTGTGGTTATATTCGGCTTGCAGGCGCTTCTTGTTATTGCTGTTTCGGTGGTAACCTGTGTGCTTGGTGAATTTCTTTTTAATCTTATTATCAAAAAGGAGCAGACAATTTCAGATTTAAGTGCTGTGGTTACAGGTCTTATTCTTGCACTTAATCTTCCTGCAAATGCTCCTGTGTGGCAGGTTGTTGTGGGTGCAATATTTGCAATCATTATTGTTAAAGGCCTCTTTGGTGGTATAGGCAAAAACTTTGTTAACCCTGCTGCCACAGCGAGAGTGTTCATGCTTATTGCGTTTGCCTCTCTTGCAGAGCCTGCATTTCCTAAGGATGTGGATGCTGTTTCAGGCGCTACTCCTCTGGCACAGCTTGCAAATAATCAGCTTCCTGTGCTCAAGGATTTGTTCCTTGGCAATATCGGTGGCGCAATCGGTGAAACATGCACTCTGGCTTTACTTATCGGTGGAATTTATCTTCTTGCCAAAAAGGTTATTACCTGGCATATTCCCGTTGCATTCATTGGCACAGCTTTCCTGTTTACACTTGCTATTGAGGGTGGTAACATAGAGATGGCACTTGCCTGGATTCTTTCAGGTGGCTTGTTTATCGGTGCAATTTTCATGGCAACAGATTATGTAACATCTCCTGCAACACCTTTTGGCAAAATAGTTTTCGGTATAGGCGCAGGTCTCATTACCGTGCTTATCCGTGAATGGGGTAAATATCCCGAGGGTGTTTCATTTGCAATCCTGCTTATGAACATTCTGAATCCATATATCGATTCATTAACAGCTCGTAAATTGTATGGAGGCGGTAAGAAATGATTAAATATGTTAAAAGTGTTGTAGTCTTGACTCTTATCTGTGGCTTTCTTGCAATAATTCTTGCTGTTACAAACAGCATTACAGCTCCTGTTATCGCAAAAAATGAGCTTGCTGCAGCAAACGAGGCCTTGCTTGTTGTTTACCCTGACGGTAAGGATTTTCAGGAAATGGATCTTTCAGCCTAC
>JAFODQ010000049.1 GCA_017380615.1 Clostridia bacterium
AATCAGGCATATCGTCATTTGTCCAGGCGATAGGAGCTATGCCGAGTTTTACTTTGTTTTTATCAAGCATCAGAATTTCCTCGCTTTTTCAAGATTTTCTTTTTTATTCTTAAAAGCTGTATTAACAGCCTCTTTAGATGAAGTTGAAGCAATACCAACGTGCCACCAAGCACCGTAGCCATCTGTCATTGACTTGGGAAGAACCTTGATATCAATGAGAGTTGAAACAGTTTGCTTTTTGCTGTCAATGAGTGCCTCTTCAAGCTCCTTGAGGGTTGTGGCAGTGTAAGTTTTTACACCATAACCGGAAGCAGCCTTTGCGAAATCAATGTGCATAAGATCACCAAGAAGGTTTCCGTCCTCATCGCGCTTGCGGAATTCAGTTGCAAGGTTTCCGATGCCGTTGCTCATCTGAAGATTGTTGATGCAACCAAAACCGGCGTTATCAAAAAGAAGAACGTTAATTTTCTTGTTTTCCTGAATGGATGTAACAAGCTCGCTGTGAAGCATAAGGTAACTGCCGTCACCACAGAATGCATATACTTCTTTATCGGGCTCAGCGAGCTTTGAACCGAGAGCGCCTGCAATTTCATAGCCCATACATGAATAGCCGTATTCCATATTATATGAGTAGAGGCTGTCGGTTGTCCACATTCTCTGCATACAGCCGGGAAGTGACCCTGCAGCTGCAACAGCAATAGCGTCAGCATCAATTGTGTTTCTTATGAGAGCGAGCGCAGATGTCTGGGTTATAACACCACCTGTGAGCTCAACAAATTCAGGAATTGTTTTTTCATAACGGGCTTTGATGAGTGGCTCGAATTCATCGTCATATCTGTACTCAGAGAGACGAACCATTTCTTCAGACCAGGCTTTTTTAGCATCTTCAATTTCTGTTGTGTAAGAGGCTTTGTATGTGCCTATTGCTTCAGAAAGAGCGTTTATGCCGAGCTTTGCATCACAAACAGCTTTTGTTGCTCCCATTTTGTATGCATCAAATCTGTCTGTGTTGATTGTAACGAATTTAGCGTCAGCCTTGAAAAGTGATTTGGAGGCTGTTGTGAAATCGGAGAAGCGAGTGCCCACACCAATAATAACATCTGCTTGTTTTGCAATAACGTTAGCTGAAAGGTTACCTGTAACACCAACGCCGCCAAGATTAAGTGGGTGAGAGGAAAGAACAGAGGATTTTCCACTCTGTGTCTCTGCAAAAGGAATGTTGTGCTTTTCACAGAAGTCCTGAACAGCAGCACCAGCTTCTGAATATCTCACTCCGCCACCAACAATAACAAGTGGCTTCTTTGCATCATTTAATATCTGTGCGATGTCATTAATCTCATCTGCAGCAGGCGCAATTCTTGTGATTTTGTGAACTCTCTTTGCAAAGAATTCTTCAGGATAATCATAGCTTTCACCTTCAACATCCTGAGGAATGCTAACACAAACAGCACCTGCATTTGCAGTGTCTGTGAGTGCACGCATAGCGTTGATCATTGTTGACATAAGCTGTTCTGGTCGAACGATTCTGTCCCAGAATCTGCACACCGGCTTGTAAGCATCGTTAGTTGTGACAGAGAGAGAATAGGGCTGTTCAAACTGCTGAAGAACAGGGTCCGGCTGTCTGCAGGCAAAGGTGTCTGCAGGTAAAAGAAGCAATGGTATGTTGTTTACCGTTGCTGTTGCAGCTGCTGTTATCATATTAGCAGCACCTGGACCGATTGATGATGAACAAGCGATGATTTTTCTTCTGTTGTTCTGTTTTGCAAAGCTTGTTGCAGTGTGAGCCATACCTTGTTCGTTTTTGCCCTGGTAAACCTTGAGAGAACCTCTGTTTTCGTCAAGAGCCTGACCAAGACCACAAACGATTCCGTGACCGAAGACGGTGAAAATACCGTCAACAAATTTTGTTTCCTTGCCATCAAAGGAAACATACTGATTGTCAAGGAATTTAACAAGAGCCTGACCCATTGTCATAATTGGCATTTATATCACTCCTTCAAGGAATAGTTTACTTATTTTGTGAGCCACTGATGCTCTTCAGGAACAAAGCGCGTTGTTTTGAACCAAGGGTCATCATCAATGTGGCGTATCATCCATATATAACACATTTCGTAGCCGGGAGCCACAACCTGCTGGTGATCTTTTCCGTCGGGGATATATACTGCACTTCCCTGAACACTCTTGAAAACATCATCGCCAACAAAAGCTGCACCGAAGCCCTGTGGCTTATCAAACTGGTAATAATATACCTCGGGCTGAGGGTGGTGGTGTGGTGGGTAGCTTGACCAACGACCCGGTTGGTTATAAACCTCACCTAGCACCATGTTTGAGTATGGTGCATTGTCATAATCAAAAACAGTTGATACTATTCTGTAGCCTGTGCCTTCCCACTGGTCTTTTCCGAAATGCTGATATAAAATCATATCTGGTGTGTAAAAAACAGGGGAGAAGATAATATCGTTATCTGTTTGCTGAATGAGTATCTGTGTTTCCTTTTTTGCTGTTATTGAAACGGAGGTCTGCTTCGGAACATGCAGACAATAGGCAGCCTTAACAAAAGGTGTTTCTCTTGTCATGTTCTTTGTGTCACCGTTCCAGGTGATATCGGCATCACCGTAAAGAATGAGGAACGCTGTTTCACAATCCTCGTCGTAAACTGAAATAGTTTCACCGGCATTAAAGAGCTTAACCTTAATGTTCATATTCATATCCGAGTGCTTACCATTCATTTCACAAACGATTTTTTCGTTATTTGAGTTAAAATCCAATTTTTCAAACATAGATTTTTATCCTTTCGTTAAAGTACCGCTTGAGCTTATAGGGATTGCCTCACCTAAGTATGTGGGCTGTGGTTTGAATATACACCATACGAAATCCTTACAGCGCGCAAGAGCTTCTCTTGTGTTGTTATATGCTTTTACTGACAGTGCATAATTATATTGACCGTCAGCACAGACACCGTAAGCCTCAAGTCCCAGCTTTCTTGCATCGTAAATTGCTCTGTAAAGATGATATTCCTGAGTAACAATTACGAGTGATTGAACCTGAAAAACATCACGTGCACGATACATGGATTCATAGGTAGAGAAACCTGCGTGGTCCATGAATACTTCGTCCTCAACAGCACCGCAGGCAATGGCAAAGTCCTTCATTACATTAACCTCATCGTAATTCTCTCTGCCGTGGTCACCACTCATAAGAATTCTGTCTGTGCAGCCTGTGTTATACACTTCGATTCCCTTGTTGAGTCTTTCCTCAAGCATATGAGAAGGGGAATCGCCCCAAACACCTGCACCAAGTACAAGAACGCAATCAACATTTCTTTCTGATGCTTCCTCTACTGTGAGTATGTATTTTGACGAGAATTCAAAAATATAAATATTGATCAGTAATGGAATCTGGGCAAGAATAAACGTAACAAGAAGTATAACGCTGATAATTCTTCTGAAATTCTTTTTCATTGTCAGCCTCTTGCAACCATTTCGCCGTATTCAGCCTTTTCTTTTTTGATGAATTCCTTAACAGCATCAACGCATGGCATATCCTGAGAGCAGGCGTGGCTTGCAACAAGCATTGCAGCAGAGGCTGAGCCGAATTCGAGTGCATCCCACATATCCCATCCTTCAAGGATGCCATAGAGGAATGCAGAAGCATATCCATCGCCACCACCAAAGGATTTAAGGAGTTTTACAGGGAAAGGCTTGATTGTGTAGCTGTTGCCATCGTTTGTGTATGCTGTTGAACCTTCCTTGCCATGCTTGATGATAACAATCTTTGCGTTTTTGCTGTGCCAATATTTTGCACTTGATTCATCTGTGCCATCAAGGCCGATGAACTTTTCTGTTAAATCAAACTCTTCTCTTGAGCCGAGAATGATATCTGCCTTTTCAGCAACAGCTGAATAATAAATTGCAATTTCATCCATACTCTTCCAATTGTATGCACGGTAGTCAATATCAAAAATAACAGGGATATTGTTTTTCTTTGCAAGAAGAGTTGCCTTGAGCGCAGCTTCTCTCGATGGGCTTTCGCAGAGAGAGGTGCCTGAAATCAAGAGAGCCTTTGTCTGTTTGATGTATTCTTCATCAATGTCTGCAACGTCAAGCTTCAGATCAGCTGCTTCGTTTCTGTACATTGTGATTGAGCTTTCTGTTTCAGATTTGATTTCTGTAAATGTAAGACCGATTTTTTCGCCATTGGTGCAACGGGTGATATGTGAGCAATCAATACCTTCATTTTTAAAGAAGTTTTCAACAAATGTACCAAGCTCATCATCGGACACTCTTGCAAAAAAACCACATTTCTTTCCAAGTCTTGCGAGACCTACTGCAATGTTTGCAGGTGAGCCGCCAAGATATCTTTTGAAGGTTGTGCTTTCTGAAAGAGGACAGTAATAGTCAACGGGATTGAGGTCAACTGCAACTCTTCCCAAAAGAATCATATCGTATTTCTTATCCTGATCAAACTGAATGTAATTCATAAAACAAACTCCTTATATTTCACTTTTCATATTGAAGATTTCAATGTGATTTTTAACATTGTCATATACAGCATCTGCCATGTTTTGAGAAAGCGAAAAGTAATTTCCGTTTTCTTCTGCAGTTTTTCTTGATGCAGTTGCCACAGCATCAAAGCTTGCAGTTGCAATGTTAACTTTTCTTATACCGTTTTTGATGCATTCTCTGAAGATCTGTGGTGTAATTCCCGTGCCTCCGTGTAAAACGAGGGGTGTATCACACACATCAAAAATATCCTTCAGAACATCAATGCGAAGCTCGGGCTGAATCTTGTAGTGTCCGTGGGCATTGCCGATAGCAACGGCGAGCGCATCAATTCCGGTTCTTCTGCAAAAATCAACAGCCACAGCAGGGTCTGTATATTTGATTGAATGAGATTTTCCGTCACCCTCATTTCCACCAACAACGCCAAGTTCTGCTTCAACAGAGGCACCATATTTTCTTGCTTCTTCAACCACCTTTTGTGTGAGGGCGATGTTTTCTTCATAATCAAGGATTGAGCCATCAATCATAACAGAAGAGAAGCCTGATTCAAGTGCTTGCTTGATTGTTTCAAATTTGAGTCCGTGGTCAAGGTGAACACAAACATCAACCCTGCTGTTTTTTGCAGCAGCAACCATCATCGGTCCGATGATGGCAAGAGGGGATGTTGGTAAACGAACCTCGGCAATCTGAATTATTATGGGTGTGTTTGTTTCTTCTGCAGCTTTTATTGCTCCGAGAATCATCTCCATGTTTCCTACTGAGAAGGCTCCCACGGCTTTGTTATCACGGCTTGCATTTTTAATAAGCTGTTTCAAGGTTACTAAAGGCAAATTTGAAACACTCCTTAATATAACATTACATTAAAAATTATATATACAAAAATATTACACCAAAGTTATTTATAAATCAATATAAAACTGATATATTTCAGATGTATCGTGTGTATAAAAATAGGGGTAATTTCTATATAATTTTACCAAAAGAAAACAAGATAAAAAATAACGAGAACTGTCCACAGACGAACAGCTCTCGTTATTTGCGTAAAGTCATTGGCGTATTAACTTTAATGATATGTTAACATTCTTTGAACATAAAATCAAGTGAAATTTATTTGTGAATATTAACAAACTTTAAATTGAATTTTTATGCAATCGTTCAAGTTTATGCATCTGTTATTTAAATATAAAATGTGATATCATTTATTTATAGAAATGGGAGGATGGTTCTATGACATATTTATTTCTTGGTTTGGGTATTATACTTGTTCTGATTTTTGTTTCAAAACGAACAGCAAAGGTTACACTGGGTCTTGCATTTCTTAAGGCTGTTGCAAGTGTCTGCTTTATTCTGACAAGCCTTTTTGCTATGGTTGAAAACCCTGATTGTCCTAAAATTGTTGGTGCACTTGTTGCTGCAGGTGGCGTTTGGGGTCTTCTTGGCGATATTGCTCTAGATCTGAAATATGTATTCAAAAGTCACGAGAAAGAATATCTCAATGCTGGATTTTCTTCCTTTGGTGTCGGACATTTGTTTTACATAGCCGCGTTATATATCTATTTCGGATTTAACCTTAAGGCATTTATCGGTGCTATTGCAGCCGGTCTCGTTTGCGTGGGTATTGTTTTTGCAGCAAAGCCTATTATGAAGCTGGATTACAGAGGATATAGAAATATAACAGTTGTATATATGTTTGTTTTAGGCTATGTTTATGGTCTCAGCTCGGGTTATGCTATTTTTGATTATTCTCTTCCTGCTCTTATTTTCACCATTGGCTTTATTTTATTTCTTGCTTCCGATATCTTTTTGTCAGGGCTTTATTTTGGTCAGACGGAAAAGAAGCGAACAAGCAGACCTGCAATAATCATTAACCACTTACTTTATTATGCTGCACAGTTTACTATTGCATCAGCACTTTTATTTTTAAAATAAGGAATTCAATTATGTTAACAGAAAAATTATTTTACACAGATTCATATATTTCGAACTTTAAAGCTACCGTGACAGGTTGCGTTAAAGCTTCTGATTGTTATCACATCACTCTTGATAAAACGGCGTTTTTCTTTGAAGGTGGCGGTCAAAAAGCAGACACGGGCCTTATCGGCGATGCTGTTGTAAAGGATGTCCGGGAGGTAGGGGAAGAACTCATTCACCTCTGTGACAGAGAGTTAGAGGTCGGAAAAGAATATTCCTGCTCTCTTGATTGGAACACTCGCTTCAGGCGTATGCAACAGCATGGTGGTGAACACATTGTCTCCGGTATTGTTCATTCTGTATATGGTTATAACAATGTGGGTTTCCATATGGAGGATGACTATGTCACCGTGGATTTCAGTGGTGAGCTCACTCGCGAACAGCTGGATAAGGTTGAGGAAAAGGCAAATGAGGCTGTTTGTAAAAATTATGCCATAAAATGCTATTTCCCCGAATCTTCAGCTCTTGAAAATATTGATTACAGAAGCAAACTTGATTTAACCGAGGGTGTTCGTCTTGTTGAGATTGAAAACACAGATTTATGTGCTTGCTGTGCTCCTCACCTGAAAAATACAGGTGAAATCGGTGTCATAAAAATTCTTGATTTTATGCGTCACAGAGGCGGCATCAGGCTCGTTATGAAAAGTGGTCTTGATGCAGTTGATGATTACCGTGCAAAATATAAAAGTGTGTATGAAATCTCCAATCTTCTTTCTGCAAAGCAGACAGAGGTTTCGGCAGCTGTTGAAAGATTGCAGAGTGAAAATGAAAAGATATACAGAGAATTCACGGATTTCAAGAAATCTGTTGCTCAGAGCACAAAGAAAAGCATAGTTTTCAAGGATAGAGTGTCTTATTGCATTGTATCAGGATTTGATACAGATATGATGCGTGAGCTTGCTAATTTTGCAATGGAAAGGTCCGAGCTATGCTTCATATTCTCGGGTGACGATTCCGTTGGTTATTCCTATATAGCAGGAAGCAATTCTGCTGATATGAGAAGTGTTGCCAAGGAAATAAATACCATGCTCAATGGCAGAGGTGGTGGCAGAGATACCATGATTCAGGGTAAAATCTCTGCAACAGAAGAAGAAATTTTAGATTTTATTGATAAGATGTGAAATAATGAAAATTGAAAAGCTTTTAAACCATATAACTTTTTCAGCAAATAAGCTTCTGAACAGTGAACCGATTCGGTATAAATCAGATGAAGAGTGTGTTGTGCTTCTTTATAATGATGTTAGCAGGGAATTATTTACGAGGCTTTGTGAGTCACTGGATGAAGAGTTTACACTTTTAAATGAAAACATAATTGAAAATAACAGCTTCAGGTTTTATAAGTACACTGAGGTTGTTGTTTGTGTAGGCTTTTTCGAGTGCAATAATACAATAAGACTTGTTGTCGATGGTGACACAGCGTTGCCTGATTTTGTACCACAAAAGTTCAACAAAACCTGTAAGACAACATTGTGGCAGTTTGAGGTTGACCATAGCCTTATTGACTGTGGAATGTGCTATATCATAAGAACATGCACAGGAGCTTTTTTTGTTATTGACAGCGCACATACATATTCAATAAATGATTGCGAAAGAATTCATGATTTTCTTCGAGAGCGTACTCCGGAAGGTGAGAAAATTCATATTGCAGGGTGGTTTATTACTCACGGGCACGACGACCATGTTGCTCAGTTCACAAATTATCTTGATTTCTATATGACTGATACTGTCATTGACAGAATTTATATGAATCTTATCCCTCTTGAGCATCGCGATAGTGATGCGTGGATGTTCTCAAATAAAATGTACGACGCAAACACCAGAAGAGCCGTTAAAGAGCATCCCGAAATCGAGCTTGTCCGTCTTCATACGGGTATGACCTTTTATATTGATAACCTGAGGCTTGACGCATTGTGCTCTCATGAGGATGTTTTTCCTGCAGATAACAGCAACTATAATGATTCATCAATTGTTCTTATGGTTACCGCCGAAGACTCAAAGGTGCTTATTCCCGGCGATGCAGGTCATGAAGAAAGCTATATTCTCGAAGCGCGATACCCAACTTATCTTAAAGCAGATATTGTGCAGCAAGCTCATCATTGCCATTTTGGTACAACAGAAAAGTTTTATGAGCTTGTTGGTGCGAGGTGTGTTCTTTTTCCTGCAACGCAGATAAAGTTTGATGAAACATGGGATGTTCATTCCACTAACAGAAAATCAATAGAAATAGCTGAAGGTAACTATTTTATAGCATCTAATGGTACGGTTGAAATTGATTTACCATATGTAAAGGGTACAGAAAAGGTTTATCCCGATGAAACCTTTGAGAGCTTTAAAGGTGTTTATGATTTGTGGACCTATGAATACTCTGCCGAATATAAACAAAAGCTTTATGATGAATATCTTTCAAGAGGTGGTAAGCCGATTGATGAGTATAGAAAAGGTTTTTGATTATGAAATTTTCATATACTGTAACAAGAAGTAAAAGGAAAACTATTGCTATTCAGGTGGATATTGATTGCAATATAATGGTCAAAGCACCGTATAGTGTATCTGATGAAAAGATTACAGCGTTTGTCGATAGTAAAAAGCAATGGCTTGAAAAAACAATAATTCAGCAGAAAGAAAAAAAGAAGAATCAGCCTGCTTTCACCGATGAGCAATTAACGCGTATGAGGCAAAGGGCTAAGCAAATAATTCCTCCAAAGGTTGAGTATTATTCAAAAATCATGGGTGTTACTCCAACATCCGTTAAAATTAACTCAGCTAAAACACGTTATGGCTCCTGTTCAGGTAAGAACAGCCTCAACTTTTCTCTTTATCTGATGGCTAAGGATGAGAGGTTTATTGATTATGTTGTTATTCATGAATTGGCTCATATAAAGCACCACAATCACAGCAAAGAGTTTTATGAGTTCATTGAAAAATTCATGCCAGATTATAAAATCATCTCGAAATTATAAATACATCGCACCGTTTTGGTGCGATGTATTTTTTATGATAATTTTAAGTATTCGCCAACAGCTAATTTATCACATCTTTCGTTTTCGGGGTGGTCGTTGTGTCCTTTTACCCATTTGAAAGAAACCTTGTGTTTTTCCAATAATTCCAGAAGCTGCTCCCATAAATCAACATTTAATGCAGGCTTTTTGTCTTTTTTTCGCCAACCATTATTTTTCCATGAGTAAACCCAGTTCTTGTTTATTGCATCACAGACATATTTGGAATCTGTCGTTACAACAACCTCGCAGGGGTATTTCAACGCCTCCAGTGCTTTGATAACAGCCGTTAATTCCATCCTGTTATTGGTGGTTTCTTTTTCTCCGCCACTTAATTCTTTTTCAGTTTCGTTAAATCGGAGAATTGCTGCCCATCCACCTGGACCGGGATTGCCGCTGCATGCACCATCCGTAAATATTTCAATAAATTTCATTTTACACACTCACAAGTATTTTTTTACATATTATCATATTTTTTGAACAATTTAAAGATATAAATTTGTTTTCAGGTGATTTTTTATGGTGGGTTTGATTGTTGAAAAGGCTATCCGCGATATAAATGAAAGTCTCGGTGTCGAAAATTGCTTTGAGCTTTCTTTGCTTATTGAAGGCTTTCTTGATAAGCAAATTGGTGAACTCTCACTGCTCGGAGTCGATGAATTCATTTATTTCGGAAAGTCTGAAATTAACACTCAATCTGTCAAATGTTTTAATGATTGTTTTTTGTTAAAAGAATGGCTCAGCAATACTGCCGAAAAAAATTTTATTACTGTATTTTCCAATGTTTTTTTTGAACTTAACCAAGTTGTTTTGAATGAAAAAATAACATCATTTTCCTCCGTGTGTGTTTCTGACGGGAAAGGCAATAAGGCTTGTTATATCACCGATCTGAAGGAGTTTCTTGAAAAAGGTTTTTGTAACGAGGAAAATAATGTTTCAGGATTTTTTTTGAACAAAGAATGGACAGTTTTTCCTTGCGCAGAGCGTGTTATTGAGTTGAAAACATCAAGAGATTACAAAAATCTTCTTCAGCAAATAGTCAGGGGAGAAACCTCCGTGAATTTACCGTGCCTTGCAGAGGGCATTTATGCTATCGGTGATATACCTGAGGGTGATTTTACAATCATTCCACCTGTTGCCTTTGGTGAAAATGTGCAGATAGAGTCAGGTTGTGTTATTGGTCCGCAAACGATAGTCGGAAACAATTCCCTTATTTCTTATGGCAGTATTGTCAGAAAGTCGGTTTTGCTTAATGATACATTCGTTTCGGGTGGTTGTTTTCTTGATGATGTTCTTTGTGGTGCGGAGGTTTGTTTAAGGCGCAATAGCTCGGTTTTCAGTAACTCTGTAATCGGAAAAGGTGCATGTGTTTTTGAAGATTTTTCTGTTGAAAGTGATTCGTATATAAGACCATTTACACAAATTGGAGGTTTAAAAGAAGGTTCAAAGAGCTTCAAATTATCGGAGTCCTTGTCGGGCTTCTGTGGTTATACTCCGGAAAAGGCTTCGTTGCTTGGTTGTGCTTTCGGTTCTGTATTACCGGGAGTCAAGGTAGGCTTGATGTATAATGGAGAAATCAATGCTGCCCTATTGAAGCTTGCACTGATTTCCGGATTTGGTTCAACCGGAGTTGAATGCTTTGATTTTGGTTGTGGATTTTCTTCTCAGATACTATATCTTGTGAATTATTTTGAGTTGGATTACGGGATATTTATTGATGGTGCTGATAATGGAACAGTCATATCATTTATAAATAAAAATGGGGAAGGATTGTCAAAGGATGTATTTTATTCAGTTAAGGAGAAAATGAAAGGTAAAAATATATCATTTTGCCAAAAAAGTGAATGTAAATGGATAAGGAAAATAAAAAATTCAAGCTGTATTTATTCAAATGGTCTGATGAGTGGAATAAAGTGCGAAATTGATTTTTTGCCCGTGTTTAATTGCACAAATGAAAAAATCAAATCAGTGCTCCAAAGGGCAGTTTCAAGACTGAGTTTTTCTAATTATAAGAACACACTTGAATTTTTTATAAGCGATAATGGAAAATATGCCGAGTGCAGACTCAGTGATAAGATAATACCGAAGAACAAATTGTGTGATTTTGTTTCTTTTTATTCTGATAACAAAGAGATTTATTGTTGTGAAATATGGCGATATGATGCGGTTTATCTCTGTTTTCGTGTTTTGGAAATTCTTTCAGCATACGGATTGGATTTGGCGTATGAAATAGAAAATATACCCTCTTTTTATATCGCTAAAAAGGTGTTTTCAACAGATAAGAAGCTGCCGTTTATTGCGTCAAAATTATCAGAAATTTCTGAAATTTCATATAAAAATGATGAGCTTAAGCTTTCTAAAAATGATTTAAAGCTGAAGGTTATCAATGATGGGAATTTTAATAAAATTAAAGTTTTTGTGAAAGGCTTCAAGGCAGAAATGGCAGATGAATTTATAGCTGATATTGAGAAAGTTCTGAAGCCGTATATTAACATTATTACTTGACATAAAAGATAGATAATAGTATTATAATTAATTAATATTGTAAAATTAAATGAAAACCCGTATTTATTTCAAAGAAAAGTCCGTATTCACGGACTGAATACATATAATTTCGTGAAACCAAATAATTAGATTTAGGAGAAAATTATGCAAAAAGAGACAAAGAAGAATTCTTTATCAAAAAAGAAAACTTCAAAGCGTAATGATGCACCAAAGAAGGACAAGAAAACCAATTCTTCAAAGGCATCCAATAAAACAAATTCAGCAAAAAAACAAAATAACAAACCCGAAGGTAAAAAGAAAACAACAAAAAGGAACACCGACTTATATTCAAAGGTTATTCCACCGGTCAGCAAAGACCCTGTTAAGATTTCATTTTTAGGTGGAATTAACGAGGTAGGCAAAAATATGACTTGCTATGAATATAAAAAGTCTATGTTTATTGTCGACTGTGGTCTGGCATTCCCTGAAAGTGATCAGCTTGGTGTGGATTTTGTAATTCCTGATTTTAGCTATGTTGAAAGAAATGCAGATGCAATAAAGGGTGTTGTAATCACTCATGGTCACGAGGATCACATCGGAGCATTGTGTTACCTTCTTAAGAAAATCAATGTGCCTGTATATGCAACCCTTCTTACAGCAGGACTCATCAGGGGTAAGCTTGCCGAGCATTCCCTTGAGCATGAGGTAGTTATCAATGTCGTCAAGGCGGGAGATGAAATTACCTTAGGTGATTTCAGGGTTGAGTTCATTAAGGTTAATCATTCGATTCCTGATGCGGTTGCTTTGGCAATTAAATGTGAGTCGGGCACAATTGTTCAGACTGGTGATTTCAAGATAGACACCAACCCCATTGATGGCGGTATCATCGATTTGTCACGCTTTGCTGAGCTTGGTAAGGAAGGTGTGCTTTGCCTTCTTTCAGATTCCACAAACGCGGAGCAGCCCGGTTATTCACAAAGTGAAAGCACTGTTGGTGCAACATTCAGAAATCTTTTTAATGAAGCAGGGGATAAGAGAATTATAATTGCAACCTTTGCGTCAAACATCCACAGAGTTCAGCAGATTATTGATATTTCTGCAAAAACAGGCAGAAAGGTAGCACTTTCGGGCAGAAGCCTCGAAAATGTTGTTTCAATCGCATCTGAGCTTGGTTATATGAATATTCCCGATGGTACTTTAATTGGTATCGATGAAATTAAGAACTATTCAGATGATAGGCTTGTTATCGTCACCACGGGTAGTCAGGGTGAACCAATGTCTGCATTGTCAAGAATGGCATCAGGTAATCACAGAAAGGTTTCTGTCGGATATAACGATTGTGTTATCATATCGGCAAAGCCCATCCCTGGTAACGAAAAAACCGTTTTCCGTGTAATAAATGATTTACTCAAGCTTGGTGCAAGAGTGATTTATGAGAAAATGTACGATGTTCATGTATCGGGGCATGCTTGTCAGGAGGAGCTTAAGCTTATGCTCTCTCTTGTTAAACCAAAGTATTTTATCCCTGTTCACGGCGAGCAGAAGCATCTCAGATATCACGGAAGGCTTGCTGAAACCGTTGGCATGGATCCTCACAACATCATAATTGCCGATAATGGTTATGAGGTTTCGGTTTCCCAGAAGTTCATAGGGATTTCGGGCACTGTTGCAAGTGGTAAGGTTTATGTTGATGGCTATGGTGTTGGCGATGTTGGTGCCCGTGTTATGAAGGAAAGACTTCACCTCGGTCAGGATGGTATTATTATCATCACTGCTACAATCGACGGTGCATCCGGTGAACTCCTTTCAGGTCCGGAGGTCGTTTCAAAGGGATTTGTATATGTTAAAGAAGCAGAGCTTCTTATGAATGAAGCTGTTGCTTTGTCAATGAATGTTATAGACAGCTTCCCACCATATAGCTTCGATATAAACCAGATGAATACCAAGTTGCGTGACTCTATATCACGCCTTATGTATGAAAGAACCAAACGCAGTCCAATGATTTTACCTATTCTTATGGAGGTATAAAGTGAAGCTTAAAGCATTGTTTTATCAGAATCCTGCTGGTATATTGGCAGCTGTGCTGTTGCTTGCTGCTTCTATCGGTAGTGCTTTTGTAAACAAAAATTATTTTCTTGTTCTCTTTATCTGTTTCATTGTTATCTTAGTTATTGATGTTTTGTATGGTGTATTATCGCTCAAAGTAACGAGAAAATATGTTTCAGCAATAAATAAGTCTCTGTTAACAGGTAAATCAGACACAGTTGATGAATTCCCGCTTCCCACCGTGATGTGTGACAGATATGGAAATATTGTCTGGTATAATGCAGGTTTTTCAGAGGAAATTGTTGAAGGCTATGATATAAAGCATCTTTCAATGTGTGATTTCTTTGACGATTTTTCCTTTGAGAAATATTCACACTTGAAAATGGCAGATGCCTCCTTTGAGGATTATCAATACACATCATTCATTGTCAATGTGGAAAGTGAAACCAATCCAATGCTTTGTTTTTATTTTTATGATGACACGGCATTGAAGGAGATTGCTCTGGAATACACATATTCAAGAGCCTTTGTGATGTTCATTTGTGTTGATAATATCGAACAGCTTTCAAGAAAACTTACAGACAGTAAATTTGCTCAAGTGCTCAGTGGTATCGAAAGTCGGATTGAGGAATGGCTTAAGGAAGAGCATGTTGTTCTCAAAAAACTAGGAAACGGCAACTTTATGGTTGTTGGTGAAAAAAGAAATCTGGATTCATTATCTGAAAAGAAATTTTCTGTTCTGACAGATATAAGAAATTACACTTATAAGGATGTTGAGGTTAATGCAACTCTTTCCATCGGTGTAGGTAGTGGTGAGGATTTCAGCCAATGTGAAACTCGAGCAAAAAAATCTCTTGATATGGCTTTGGGCAGAGGTGGAGATCAGGCTGCAATACACACAGATGAGGGCTACATCTATTTTGGCGGAATGTCTGATAGAGTGAACGATAATAATCGTGTGTCACCGCGACAGACTGCTGCCAATATTTCAAATCTCATAAAAAAATACAACAAGGTTATCATTATGGGACATAAATATTCCGATTATGATGCTTTAGGAAGTGCTCTGGGTATGCACTTTTTTTCCGAAGCCTGTGGAGTGGAGTCTTATGTTGTCGTTGATGAAAAATCAACGCTCGCTACATCTCTTTTTGAGCATGTTCAGTCAAAGGGCTTCAAGGATTTTCTTGTTCCATCAAAAGCTGAGGCTGTTTGTGATGAAAATGCACTTGTTATAGTCGTTGACACTCAAAGAAAACAGCTTACAGATGTACCATCTTTGTGTCACCGGGCAGGGGCAATGGTTGTTATTGATCATCATAGAAGAACAGATGATTACATAGCAGATGCGAACATACTTTACAGCATACCGTCAGCCTCATCTACATGTGAAATGGTTACGGAGCTTATTCAGTATTCAACCTTGCAGGACAACCCTTCGCCTGAGATTTGCTCAGCTCTTTTGTCTGGTATTGTTTTAGATACAAAGGATTTTGTTCTTCGTACATCTCAGCGTACATTTGAAGCAGCGGGGTACCTTAGGGATAACGGTGCAGATACTGTTCAGGTCAGAAAGTTTTTCTCTATCGATGAACAGACAGCTGCTTTGAAAAATGAAATTATCAAGAGTGCAAAAATTCATCAAGGCTTTATGGTTGGTACAAGCTTATCTAACCATAAAAATATCAGGGTTATAACCTCAACCGCCGCAGATGATATGCTTAACATAGATGGTGTCAGGGCATCCTTTGTTATATCTAAATTGGATGCAGAAAGATTCCAGATATCTGCAAGGTCTTTTGGTGAAGAGAATGTTCAGCTTGTAATGGAGCTGTTGGGTGGTGGCGGCCACAGCACAATGGCTGCCTCTCAGGTTACAGCAAAAGATATTGAGGAGGCTTATGATAAGCTTCTCAATGCCATTGGCGAGTATAAAAAAAATAAATCGTAAATAATCTTTCAACGGAGGTACTAGTAATGGAAGTTTTATTAAAAAGTGATGTAAAGGGTCTTGGTAAAAAAGGAGAAAAGGTAACCGTTTCTGAAGGTTATGCCCGTAATTTTCTTTTTCCGAGAGGGCTTGCTGCTGAAATGAATGCGCAGCTTATGTCTGAGCTTAAGAATAAACAGTCATCTGAACAGTTCAAAGCAGATGAGGAGCTTAAGGCAGCAAAAGCAAATGCAGATAAAATCAACGGCCAGACAATTGTTATTAAAGCAAAGGGTGGAACAAACGGCAGGCTCTTTGGTAGTGTTACTGCTAAAGAGATTTCTCAGTTGGTTTCACAGAAATTCAATATTAAAGTTGATAAACGTAAAATCTCTGTTGATGAAATTAAAGCCTTCGGCACCTATAGTGCACAGGTAAGACTTCATCCACAGGTAACAGCTGATTTCAAAGTGCAGGTTGTTGAAGCTTAATTTTGAAAGGATTTAGTTATGGCTGATAAAAACAGTTCTTTGGCTTATGATTTTTCTGATTTGCCGTATAGTCTTGAAACAGAGCAGGCGATAATCGGTTCAATACTCATAAACCCTGAGTGTGTGAGTGTTGTATTATCAAACATAAAGCCTGATTATTTTTACATACCACAGCACAAGGCGATAATGGATGCTATCGTTTTGCTTGATTCAACCGGTTCAAGAATCGATGCACTTACAGTGCTTGATAAGCTGAGTGCAGATTCATCTTTTGATAAGGAGAATGGTAAGGCTCTTCTTTTTCAGATTGCACAGAGTGTACCCTCTGCAGCCAATGTTGAGAATTATTGCAAAATTGTGCGTGAAAAATATTTCCTTAGATTACTCATAACAATATCAAAGGATACAATCGATGCTGCATCTGATGGTAACGCAGAGGCAGACAGAATTCTTGATTCAACAGAGCAGAAGATATATGATATCCGAAAGGGTAAAACAACAGGCACAATCCAAAGGCTCAGTGATGTTATTTCTGCAGAGGTTTATCCCACACTTGTTAAAATTTCTTCTGATAATGCAGATGAATATAAGGGTATTCCTATGGGCTTTTCCAAGCTTGATGAAATAACATCAGGTCTTAATAAATCTGACCTTGTTATTATTGGTGCACGTCCTGCTATGGGTAAAACCAGCTTCGCTCTCAACATTGCACGAAATGTTGCAATGACTGGCAAAAAGGTTGTTTTCTTCTCTTTGGAA
This sequence comes from Clostridia bacterium, assembly GCA_017380615.1. Classification (GTDB taxonomy): domain Bacteria; phylum Bacillota; class Clostridia; order Oscillospirales; family Acutalibacteraceae; genus DTU089. The sequence continues at coordinate 17,180 of JAFODQ010000049.1, forward strand.
ATGTCAAATGAGCAGCTTGCTTCCCGTGTGCTTTCCACAGAAGCTCGTGTTGATTCTAATAAATTCCGTTCCGGTAATATTTCTTCAGAGGAATGGGTGAGACTTGCTGAAGCAACAGATAGGCTCGGTAAGTGTAATCTTTATTTTGATGATACAGCATCAATAACAGTTCCTGAAATTAAATCAAAAATCAGACGAGCAAGAGATGTTGATTGCATTATTATTGACTACCTTGGTCTTATGGAATCCGCAAACAAAAAGGAAAACAGAGTTCAGGAGGTCACAGATATTACCCGTGGGCTTAAAATGCTTGCAAAGGATCTTAAAATTCCCGTTGTTTGTTGTTGTCAGCTTTCTCGTGGACCTGAGAAAAATGGTAAGAGCTCAAACAGACCTGCACTTTCAGACCTTCGTGATTCAGGTTCTATTGAGCAGGATGCTGATATCGTTATGATGCTTTATCGTGAAGGGTATTACGGAAAAGATAAAGACCCGGAGCAGGTAGATATGACTCAGGCTGATGTGGATGTTGTTAAAAACCGTCACGGTTCCACAGAAAGAGTCAAGCTTCACTGGGATGCACAGTACACACTTTTCTCAACTCTGGAGTATAGAGATGAATAACTTTACAGATATTGTTATAAAAAAGTTTTTTGACGCAATTGATAGAAATTTTATGCTTTTTTGTGTTGATGAGGTGGTCATTGGCTTTTCCGGTGGAGCAGATTCAGTTTGTCTTATGGATTTGTTTTATAAAAACAAAGAGAAGCTTGGTGTATCAATTATTGCTGCTCATGTAGATCATGGTATTCGTGGTGAAGAAGCTCAAAGAGATTGCGATTTTGTTAAACAGTTTTGTGAAGAACGGGATATTCCTATAAAAACACTTAAGGTTAACTGTATTGAAGAAGCCAAAAAAAATAAAGAGGGTGTTGAGGAGTGTGGCAGAAGGATTCGTTATGAATTCTTCGAAAGTCTTCGCAACGAATGTGCAGTTGTTGTTACTGCTCACAATGCCAATGATAACGCAGAAACACTTTTATTTAATCTTGCGAGAGGCACCTCGGTTCGTGGTGCTTGTGGAATTTCTGTCACAAGAAATAATATAATAAGACCGATTATTTATTGCACAAGAGAAGAAATTGAAGGCTACTGCAAGGAAAATAGCCTTCAGTACGTTGTAGATAGCACAAATCTTTCTGACGACTACACACGAAACAAAATCAGACACAATATTATTCCTGTTATGGAGCAGGTGAATAGTGCTGCAATAAAAAATATCACAGCCTTTTGTAACGATATGTCAGATGTTATGGATTTCCTGGATAAACAAGCTGATGATGTTTTATGTAAGGCTCGTGCAGGGATAAATGTGTATAAGTATGACCCTGTTTTTTATGCCGATCCGGCGGTGCAAAAAAGACTGATTCTTTTAATGTACCAAAATTTCACATCATCAAATGCAACTCTTGACAGAAAGAAAATTGAGTCTATTGTTAATCTTCTTTATGGTTCGGGCAGAATGCAGCTTTTTGGTGATGAATGGGTTGAGGTTACCAAGAAAGAAATTCGTTTTTTTATCAATAAGCCCAAAGAATCTTACCCTGTACAACATGTTTTTGTTGGTGAATCATATAGGCAAGGTGATTTTTCGATTTGCGTTGAATTGGTTTCGTATGATAAAGAGTTGGATCCGGGGATAAACACTGATACTTTACTTGATAATCTCATAGATTGTGATAAAATAGTTGGAAATGTTTATTTGCGAGGAAGAGAAGCTGGCGATAAAATTAAGCCATATGCACGCAATGTAACAAAATCGCTCAAGAAACTCTTTAATGAAATGAACATTCCTATCGAGTTAAGAGATTCAATTCCTGTTTTATGCGATGATGAGGGTATTATCTGGGTATATGGTGTCGGAGCTGTTGCGAGAACTCATATAAGTGAGAGTTCCAGTAATATTATTTATGTGAGAGGAGAAAATAATGATTGGTGAAAATATGATTAACGATATTGATAGAGTTTTGATATCAGAAGAAGAGCTATCAGCAATCGTTATAAGACTTGGTGAACAAATATCGATTGATTATAAGGGTAAGGATTTACTTCTTGTTGGTATTCTTAAGGGCTCTGTTATGTTTATGTCTGATATAATGAGGAGCATAACAATTCCTTGTGAAATTGATTTTATGGCTGTTTCGAGCTATGGCTCCGGCACAGTGACAAGTGGCGAGGTTAAAATTATCAAGGATCTCGACCGTAGGCTTGAGGGTAAAGATTTACTTATAATTGAGGATATTCTTGACAGTGGCGTAACCTTAAGTTATATTAAGGAGATTCTTATGGCAAGAAAGCCCAAGAGTATAAAGATTTGTACGCTTTTCGATAAACCGGACAGACGTAAGGCAGAAATATTTGCCGATTATATCGGCAGTAAAGTACCTGACGAATTTATTGTTGGTTATGGTTTGGATTATGATGAATATTATCGTAATTTGCCATATATTGGTGCATTGAAAAGGTCAGTTTATCAAAAGTAATTTCAAAGAGAGGTGAGCTGTTATAAAACACAGCGAAAGAATTAAAGCGGTATTACCATATATTTTGATTCCGCTTATCATTGTATTGATTATTTCTGCATCTTCAGGTGCTTCAGAGAATAAGAAGCTGCAGTACTATCAGGTTGTTGAGTATTTTGAAAAGGGTCAGGTTACCGAGTATGAATTGAATATCGGTACCGGAAACCTCAATTTCAAGCTTAAGGACGGAACTTCAACAAAATATACTGTTCCTAATGTTAATTTGTTTATTGATGATGTTCACGATGGCATTGTTGAATATAATAAGTCGAATCCTGATGCACCAATAAAATTTAATTATGTTTCGGGTGCTTCAGCCAATTATCTTCTTCAGCTTATTCCAATGGCTTTGGGTATTATTATTCTCATTGTTGGCGGAATATTCTTTATGAGAAGAATGAATAACACCATTTCCGGAGAAAACAATAAGGCGATGAATTTCGGAAAAGCGCGTGTTAAATTCGGTAAGGATGAAAAGAAAAAAACTACATTCAATCAAGTTGCAGGTGCCGATGAAGAAAAAGAAGAACTTCAGGAGATTGTTGAATTCTTAAAAGACCCGAAAAAGTTTACTGAGCTTGGTGCAAGAATTCCAAAGGGTGTTTTGCTTGTAGGCCCTCCGGGTACAGGTAAAACCTTGTTGGCAAGAGCGGTGGCTGGTGAAGCAGATGTGCCATTCTTCTCAATTTCGGGTTCGGATTTCGTTGAAATGTATGTTGGTGTCGGTGCTTCTCGTGTGCGTGACCTTTTTGATCAGGCAAAGAAGAGCTCTCCTGCAATAATTTTCATTGATGAAATTGATGCTGTTGGTCGTCACCGTGGTGCAGGTATGGGTGGTGGTCACGATGAACGTGAGCAGACACTGAACCAGCTCCTTGTTGAAATGGATGGCTTCGGTAACAATGAGGGTATTATTATCATTGCTGCAACCAACCGTCCTGACATTCTTGACCCTGCGCTTCTCAGACCGGGCCGATTTGACAGACAGGTTACTGTTGGCAGACCTGATTTAAAGGGCAGAGAAGAGATTCTTCATGTTCATGCAAAGGGCAAACCCCTCGCACCGGATGTTGATTTAAAAACAATAGCTCACGGTACGGTAGGCTTTACGGGTGCTGATCTTGAAAACCTTCTTAATGAAGCAGCACTTCTTGCAGCAAAACGCAATAAGAAGGCTGTTACAATGGTTGAAATTGATGAAGCTATTGTAAAGGTTGAGGTTGGTACAGAAAAGAAATCCCATAAATATACCGAAAAAGAAAAGAAGATGACTGCGTATCATGAGGCTGGTCATGCAGTTGTAACATATTATCTTGAAAACAGTGATCCCGTATACGAAATTTCTATCATTCCTCGTGGTATGGCAGGTGGCTACACGCTTTACAGACCGGATGAAGATTCTTCATATATGAATAAATCTGAGCTTCTTGATACTATTGTATCTCTTATGGGTGGCCGTGTTGCCGAAAAGCTTATCGGTGGTGATATCTCAACAGGTCCATCTTCTGATATTTCAAGAGCAACAGACATTGCCCGTGGAATGGTTACTCGCTATGGTATGAGTGAAAAACTCGGTCCTATCGTGTATGGCAAGGATAATGATCAGGTTTTCCTTGGAATGGATTATAACCATACCAAGAATTATTCAGATTCATATGCAACAGCTATTGATGATGAAATTAAACGTATTGTTAAAGAGTGCGAGGAGCGTTGTCAACAGCTTCTTGAAGAGCATATGGATAAGCTTGTTCTTGTTGGTGAAACCCTTATTAAGGATGAGAAAATCAATAAAGAGCTTTTCCTTAAGCTCATGGACGAGAATTACGACCCTGATGCTCAGCCCGAAGAGGTTGTAGAAGAGGCAGCAGTTGAAGAAGGCGATACTGCTACCGAGGCAACTGTTGAAAAAATAGCGTCGGTGACCTCTGTTGAGAATGTTTCTGATTCATCAACCGAAGAGCCGGAAAGTAAAGAATAAAAACACAAAACAGCTATTGGGTTTCAATAGCTGTTTTTATGAATTGAGGTATTTCAATGGACTACAAAAATCCTTCCTTATCACCTGAGGTCAGAGCAGAAAATCTTCTTTCTCTGATGACAATTGAAGAAAAGGTTGCTCAGATGGATATCATAAGAGGTGTTGAATTTTCAACCAAGCCTCACAAGCTTTACCATTGTGCAATTGAGCCTGATTCACAGATTGATACAGAAAAGCTGACAAATACACTTGGTAAAAATGGTATAGGCTTTATTCACGATGCTTATACAGAGCCCAGGGTTTTTAATATGTTTCAGCGTTATATGGTTGAGAATACAAGGCTTGGTATCCCTTGTATTTTTACCGGTGAGGCTCTTCATGGTATTCTTTGGCCGGGTGCAACGGTTTTCCCCGTGCCATTAGCACTTGCTGCAAGCTTTGACAGAGCTAACGTTAATAAAATCGGTCAGTGTATTGCTGCTGAAACAAGGAGCCTTGGTATGCAGGAGATTCTTGCACCAAATCTTGATGTTGCAAGAGAGCCTCGTTGGGGCAGAGTTGAAGAAACCTTTGGTGAAGATACATATCTTTGCTCTGAAATGGCATATGCTATTATAACAGGTGAGCAGCAAAATGGTGAAATTCATAAGGATAATGCTGTTATCACAGAGCCAAAGCATTACTGTGTTCATGGAATACCCGAGAATGGAATAAACTGTGCTCAGGCAAGAGTGGGCAGAAGAGAAATTGAGCAGTGTTATCTGCCTGTTTTTGAAAGAGCAATCAAAAAAGCGGGAGCTTACAATGTAATGGCATGTTACAATGCAATTGATTCTGAGGTTGTTTTAAGTTCTGAGCATTACCTTACAGAAATCCTTCGTCATCGTTGGGGGATGAAAGGTTATGTTCGTGCAGACTGGGGCGCGATTGTAAGGCTTGTTAATCGTCATATGACCGCTGAAACAGATAAAGATGCCATTTGTGATGTTATTAATGCAGGTCTTGATATGCAGGGCTGTTGTGATTATGACTCTGTTTTCTGGGAGAAAACGATTATTGAGCTCGTAAACGAAGGCAGAATTTCAATGGAGCGTATTGATGATGCTGTGCGTCGTGTTCTTACTCTTAAATTCAGACTCGGATTGTTCGAAAATCCGTACACAGATGAAAAGGCTTTTACTGATATAATAAGGTGTAAGGAGCATCTTGATGCATCTCATAGCGCTGCTCGTAAGGCTATGACACTTATCAAAAATAATGGTATTCTTCCTCTCGGTAATAAGTATAAAAAGATTGCACTTCTTGGACCATCCTCGAACAAACAGCGTCTTGGTGGTTATTCCTCTGTGCCCGATGGATATGAGCTTAAATCCGTTTTTACAGAACTTAAAGCATTTTATGGTGATGGTGTTGAGATCCTTCAGTGTACCGGCTGTGGAATACCCAGGGACCTTCAGGTTGAGACGCAGGAGGGGCAGCCGCATCTCGTTGCTGTTTACGATGAGGATGAAAAAGAATGTATTGATGAAGCTGTGCAGATTGCGAAACAGTGCGAAATTGCTATTATCGTTGGTGGCGATAACACCTTTACAAGCAGTGAAGGGCACGACAGAGCCGATTTGAAGCTTGCAGGTAAACAGCGGGAGCTTATTGAAAAGGTTGCTGCAACGGGTACACCTGTTATTCTTGTTCTTGAAAACGGCAGAAGTGTTGATTTATCTGTTGAAAGTGTAATAACATCAGCGATTTTGCTTTCATATTTCGGTGGTGAAACCGGTGCTAAGGCTATTGTTGAAACACTTGTTGGTGAAAATAACCCTGCGGGCAGACTTCCGGTTTCCTTACCGGCAGATTCAAACAGGATTCCTTGTTATTATACAGTACTTCCTAACAACACAGAGGTAATGTTTGAAGGTAGCAGACGCGCTGCGTATCCTTTTGGTTTCGGTTTGTCTTATACAGAGTTTGAATATTCAGATTTTTCTGTCGTAAAAAATGGTGATATGGAATATAAAGCCACGGTTACTGTTAAAAATGCAGGTAAGTATAAGGGTGATGAGGTTGTACAGCTTTATGTAAATGATTTGGTTTCCTCTGTTATCACTCCATTTAAAGAGCTAAAAGGATTTGAGAGGATAACCCTTGAGGCAGGGGAATCCAAAACCGTTGAATTCACTCTTGATTTTGATTCATTCAAGCTTCTTGATAAAAAGTATGAATGGGTTGTTGAAAAAGGTGATTTTGAAATTATGGTAGGCTCATCATCACAGGACATCAAGGCTTCGGAAATAATTAAAATATAAATAAACAGAGCGATTCACGAAAATGAATCGCTCTGTTTGTTTGTATAGTAAAACCACGCGTTAGACGCGTGGTTCAGTTAAATTATATAGATGAAACAAGAATAAAAAGAAAACTCCTTCGTGATATAATGAAGTTGCGGTCTGCCAACTGCAACAAAAAAGTACGAAGGAGTGTGCATT
>JAFODQ010000013.1 GCA_017380615.1 Clostridia bacterium
AAGATTTGAAGGGATAACATAATTATCCTCGGCAGGACCCCAGCCGAAAGCCTTGCGCTTTGCTGTGTGCTTTGCACAGTCAATGATATCGGCAACAACAGCACTTGCTGTTGGAAGCTTACCTGCACCCTTACCGTAGAATACAACATCACCGATAGCATCACCACGAACAAGAATTGCATTGAAGACATCGTCAACGGATGCAAGCTGACAGTGATTCTGAATGAGTGACGGGCCAACAGTGATAATGATTTTGCCATTATCATTCTGCACAGCTCTGCCGATAAGCTTTATAACACCACCCCAGTTTTTTGCATAAGCAACATCTTCGGGAGTGATTTCTGTGATGCCTGTTGTTTCAACGAAATCAGGATATACGTGCTTGCCGAAGCAAAGAGATGCGAGAATACAGATTTTTCTTGCTGCATCATGTCCGAGAATGTCTGCGGACGGATCTCTTTCTGCATACCCGTTATCCTGTGCAAGCTTGAGTGCATCCTCAAAGGCCATGCCATCCTCAATCATCTTTGTTAAAATGAAGTTTGTTGTGCCGTTAAGGATACCTGCAATTTCACAGATTTCGTTGGCGGCAAGACACTGGCTGATTGGACGGATAATAGGAATACCGCCACCAACACTTGCCTCAAAAAGGAAATTGACATTGTTTTCCTTTGCAAGCTCAAGTAATTCATAGCCCTTTGCGGCAACAAGCTCCTTGTTTGAGGAAACAACGCTTTTGCCTGCCTTGAGGCAGCTTGAAACATATTCGTATGCAGGGCTTGTACCACCCATGCATTCAACAACAATGCCTACTGATGCATCATTAAGAATATCATTGAAATCCTTTGTGAAGTATTCACCAAGCTCGTGGTCTAAGAAATCACGGATATCAAGAATGTATTTAATATCAAGAGCGTTCTGTGTGCTTTTTGCAACGATGCTCTTTTTGTTTTTGAGAAGAAGCTCAGCCACGCCTGAACCGATTGTGCCGAAGCCCATTATAGCAATTTGCATTTTTATACCTCTCTCTGCAATTAATCCAGAATATTCTAACACAAAACTTTATGATAATAAAGAGAAAAATGAAAAATAATCAAATAATTTACTAAAATATTACAAATAAATAATTGTAATGTTTACGATTATGGTTTAAAATATATCTATACAAAATGCGTCGGGGGGATCCGTGTTGGATAAAGCGATAGCTGACAGAAAATCATTTATAGTTAATTTTATATATTTCGGGATTATTGCCGGTTTGTATTTTTTCATTGTAAGATATGCATTCGGTTATATATTTCCCTTTGTTTTTGCAGCAGTGATGGCTGTGCTTCTTCAGCCCGCGGTACGCTTCATCAGTGAAAAGCTTAAAATAAAGGCACATGGTTTTATTTCCATAATTCTTGTGCTGCTTATAGTTACAGTGATAGTCGCCTTGCTTTCGCTTGGTGTTATTGCACTTGTCAGCGAGGTCAAGGATTTTCTTTCATATTTTTTCAGCCGTTTTAAGAGTGTGGATGATATTCTTCTTTCTGCCAAGGAGTGGCTTCTTGGTATTGCTGTGAATCTCCCGAAAGGTATAGGCGCCGGTGTAAGTGCAAAAATAAATGATGTGTTCAATAACTTCTCCTTTGAAACAACAGAGCTTGATATCAGCATGATTTCAACTCCTCTCAGTGGTGCGTGGGGTGTGGTTAAAAGCTTACCAACATTGGTTATAGGCTTCGTTGTAACAATTATCTCTTGTGTTTTTATGACATCCGAGTATGATCTCATCCGTGATATGATTCTTGATATTCTTCCTGAGAGAAAGGGTAGGAATCTTGTTAAAGCAAAAAACACACTGACCAAGGGTATCGGAAAGCTTGTTAAGGCATATGCCACAATCATGTTTATTACCTTCACAGAGGTGTTTTTGGGTCTTAGTCTTATGAAGGTTATCGGCGTTTATGACGGTAGCTATATTTTCGTGATATCTCTTGCTATCTGTATTGTGGATATAATTCCTGTTCTCGGCACTGGCACGATTGTTATTCCTTGGGCTATATATTCATTTGTAACAGGTAATATCGGTACCGGTATAGGTCTTGTAATCCTTTACGCGGTAATAACAGTTCTTCGTCAGGTGATTGAGCCTAAGCTTGTTGCAAGTCAGGTGGGGTTGCCATCAATTATAACAATCATGGCAATGTTCCTTGGTGCAAGAGTGTTTGGTCCTTTTGGTATTATTTTGCTTCCTCTTACAGTTATTGTCGTTAAGCTGATGCTTGATGAAGGTATAATAGGTGCAGCAAGTCACAAGGCTGAAGCAGAGACTGCGAAGGAGGTTGAGGGTGATGCTTAAGGGTTTTACGGACATTCACTCTCACACTCTGTGGAAAATGGATGACGGCGCCTCTTCTTTTGGTGAAACACTTGATATGTGTTCGATTGCAGAGGAGTGTGAAACATCAAGGCTTTTTGTTACCCCACACCTTATGTATTGGGATCAAGCGGAGGAGCTTTGTGACCTGAGGGATGAAAAAGCAGATTATCTTTCAGATGTTCTGGCGGATCATGGCTCTGAGCTTGAAATTGTAAAGGGCTTTGAAATTCTTTGTGATGATGAGATATTTGATATTAAATATTTCAGACCATATACCCTCAATGAATCCCGTTATATTCTCATAGAGTTTGATTTTTTCAAAACAAGAGGAGATGATGTGCTTTCTTGGTGCAGGTACCTCAAGTCATTTGGTCTCGTGCCGGTGATAGCACACCCTGAAAGATACGGCTTTGTTATTAACGATCTGCCTGTTCTTGACAGGCTTTCGGAGATGGGCGCTCTTTTCCAGGTAAATGCAGGGTCTCCTGTTGGTGTTTTTGGCGATGATGCTATGAATATCTCATGCAAAATGTTTGATGCGGGTTATGTGGATTTTCTCGGCTCAGATGCACATAAAAGCTCCATAAGAAATACGGATATGCTTTCATTCTTTGAGGATTATCCGTATAATATTTCTGAAGAGGAGATAAAAAGAATTGCAGTTAATAATGCAGACTTTATTATTTCTGACAAGATTTTGGTTCCAAATCGCAAAAAAAGTATGAAAGAAATGTAAAAAAATATTTATATTATTCTAAAAAAGAAAAAAGAATTAAAATATATATGCTATTATATATACGAATAATTGGGAAAGGAGGATGCAAAATGTTAGATTCTATTTGGCAGCTTCTTAAGAACTACGGTCTTAATGTTGAAGAAATCAGTACATCAATCAAGTCACTTGTTGAAGTTGATGCTAACGGTAACATTGTAGGTGGTTTGCTTGAGCCTATAGCTAACTTCCCACTTATCGGTGGTATTCTTTCAGCTTTCGGTGGCTTCGCACCAAACGTAGAAGATATCGTTGAGACAACAACTGAAACATTAGTTTAATCCTTGATTAAGCTACTAGCACTTTTTTAAGTGTGAATTATTGCAATAGTTTTCACGAAAGAGTGTGGTAATTCCACACTCTTTTACTTTCTCAAATCAAGTGTATTTCATATACCTATTATATATAGTCTGTGGTGAGCGTAATGAAAGATAAAAACAAAGATATACTCAAAACCGAAGATGCAGTTAAGAAGGACAATCGTACAAAGGTTGTAGTTGGTCTTGGGATAGCTATCGTGGTGGTTGCAATTATTTTAACCATCATTTTGATAAGTGCAATTTCGGGTATAGGAAAAGAGCGTGAGTCAGAAAGCATATATGAGACCACCTCTGCGCAGCACACTGCAGAAGAAACAGATGATGCCTACATTCAAGGTCTTCTTAATAATACAGATAAGCCTGCAACAACACAGAATGGTGCAGGAGGAACAAAAACAGATAGTCAGAGGGATACAACAAAAAATCAGGTTATTGAAAGCTATGAGCAGCTTTCACCAAACGGTGATAACTATTTGTCTGATAGCTATGACAATGAATTTATCAGGCTTGTTGCAGATAAGTATGGTGTTGATGACGAGCTGCTCGTTGCAATCTATAGCGTTCCTGATTCTGGAACAAACTTTGTCCTTCAGTTTAATGGCAAGAAAAAGAATGGAGTTTATGTAAAAAGTCCGGATACTCTTGAAAAAGTTTATCAGATAGATTTAAATAAAAATATCAAGGTTGCAACGGGTGCACCCACAGGCAATGAAGGTGTTTCTTATGCAGAAAGTGTAATGTGCTTCAATATGGTTAAGGTGATTGTCATGGAACAGTATCCCGATTACTTCACCGGCTTAAAAAATTAATTTTAATGTAAAAAAATATGAAAAAAACCGTTTGTGACATCTTACAAAAAAACTTTAAAAAAATCTAAAAAAATTACAAAAAAACTATTGATTTATTGAAGTAGTTGTGATAATATGGTAGGGCATGCAAAAGGCGTGTCCTACTATTTTTATGTCCTGATGCATGTGTACAAGGCGTTGAAGCGGGAGGTGGCTGCCCTCTGAGGCAGGGAATTTCCGCGGAGTATGTCCGATTTTAAACCGGGCGATTAAATACCGGACCACAAGAAGATAGCCGTCCTTAACTGCGGCATCGGATTGTACCGGAACGCATTATATCCGGAATAAACTATTCCGGTTTTTAAATGGGACGGGCGAGATGCCCGGACGCGTTGAGAAAAAATGCGTAGCCCGCCAAAATTTTTAGGAGGCGTTACAAATGGCAGTTAAGGGAAAAATCAGAATCAGACTCAAAGGTTACGATCACAACCTCGTTGACAAAGCAGCGGAAAAGATTGTTGAAACAGCAAAGCGCACAGGTGCTCAGGTTTCAGGTCCAATCCCTCTTCCAACAGAAAAAGAGGTTATCACAGTGCTTCGCGCTGTTCATAAGTACAAAGATGCTCGTGAGCAGTTTGAACAGCACACACACAAGAGACTCATTGACATTCTCAGACCTTCAAACAAAACAGTTGAAGCTCTTACAGGTCTTGAGCTCCCAGCCGGTGTTGATTTTGAGATTAAGCTTTAATCCGATATAAAGCTTGATTTTGAATATACCTATTATATATATAGTAGGTTGCAGGTCATGTTGAGGAAACTCAACCAATAATCTGACAGGAGGAAAAAATTATGAAAAAAGGTCTTATCGGAAAAAAGATCGGCATGACTCAGATCTTCGACGAAAAGGGTAACATGATTCCCGTAACAGTAGTTGAAGCAGGTCCATGCGTAGTTGTCCAGAAGAAGACAACTGAGAACGATGGCTACGAAGCTGTACAGGTTGGTTACGGCGACAAGAAGGTTCAGAGAGTGAACAAGCCAATGGCTGGTCACTTCAAGAAAGCTGACGTAGCTCCAAAGAAGGTACTCAAAGAGTTCAGACTCGCTGACACATCTTCTTTAAACGTTGGTGACATCATCAAGGCAGACATCTTTGCTGCAGGTGATTTCGTTGACGTTGTAGGCACAAGCAAGGGTAAGGGTACAGCCGGCGTTATCAAGCGTTGGAACTTCGGCAGACTCAGAGAATCACACGGTACCGGTCCTGTTGCAAGACACGGCGGTTCATTGGGTGTTATTGACCCTGCTCGTATTTTCAAAGGCAAGAAGATGGCAGGTCACCTCGGTGCAGAGCGTGTAACTGTTCAGAATCTCAGCGTAGTTAAGGTTGACAGTGAAAACAATCTTATCGCAATCAAGGGTTCAATTCCCGGACCTAAGGGCGGCATTGTTGTTATTGCTGACAGCGTTAAGAAAGCTTAAGGAAGGAGTTGTAACACATGAGTAAGATTTCAGTTCTTAATATGGCTGGTAAGAAAGTTTCTGACATTGAGCTTAATGACTCAATCTTCAGCATCGAGCCAAATATGTCTGCAGTACATCTCGTTGTTGTTGGTTATTTAGCAAACCAGCGTCAGGGCACACAGTCAACAAAAACTCGTTCCGAAGTAAGCGGTGGCGGTAAGAAGCCATGGCGTCAGAAGGGAACAGGTCGTGCAAGACAGGGTTCAACTCGTTCTCCACAGTGGTATCACGGTGGTATTGCACTTGGTCCTAAGCCACGCACATACGGAATTTCAATCAACAAGAAAGTTAGAAGACTTGCTATGAAGTCTGCTCTTTCTTCAAAGGTTGCAGCAGATGAAATGATCGTTCTTGATAAAATTGCTCTCGATGCAATCAAGACTCAGGAAATGGTTAAGACTCTTGCAGCAATCAACGCAGGTAAGAAGGTTCTCGTAGTTCTTCCTGAGAACAACGAAATCATCTACAAGAGCACAAGAAATATTGAAGGTGCAAAGGTTTGCACAGTAAATACTCTTAATGTGTACGACATTCTCAACTGCAATTCACTTGTAGTTGCTCAGGATGCAGTAGCAAAGATCGAGGAGGTATTTGCATAATGAAACTTGCACAGGAAATTATCATTAAGCCAATCATCACAGAAGCATCTATGATGGGCGTTATGACAAAGAAATATACCTTCAAGGTAGCAAGCGATGCAAACAAAATTGAAATCGCTAAGGCAGTTGAAGAGCTTTTCGGCGTTAAGGTTGCTAAGGTTAACACAGTAACAGTAAACGGTAAGCTCAGAAGATACGGTAGATTCGAGGGCTACACAGCTTCTTGGAAGAAGGCTATCGTAACACTTACAGAAGATTCAAAGACAATTGAATTCTTCGACGGTATGATGTAATCCGAAAACTTTTAGTAAAAATATACCCCAATTGGTATAGTATGGAGTTGACATTCTCCGCAAAACCATAATAGGAGTGTGAATAAAATGTCTATCAAAGTTTTTAAGCCGACAACAAACGGCAGACGTGGTATGTCGGTTACAGATTACTCAGAACTTTCAAAGGTTGCACCTGAAAAGAGTCTTTTAAAGCCTCTCAGCAAGAACTCAGGTCGTAACAGCTATGGTAGAATCACTGTTCGTCATCGTGGCGGCGGAAACCGTAGAAAGTACAGAGTAATCGACTTCAAGAGAACAAAGTTCGATATTGAAGCAACAGTTAAGACTCTCGAGTACGATCCAAACCGTTCAGCTCACATCGCTCTCATTGAGTATGCAGATGGTGTTAAGTCATATATCCTTGCACCTGTAGGCCTCAAGGTTGGCGACACAGTTGTTGCAGGTCCTTCAGCAGATATTAAGCCAGGTAATGCACTTCCTCTTACTAATATCCCTGTTGGTACATTCATTCACAACGTTGAGCTTTACCCAGGTAAGGGTGGTCAGCTCGCAAGAGCAGCAGGTAACGCAGCACAGCTTATGGCTAAGGAAGGTGCTTATGCTCTTCTCAGACTTCCATCAGGTGAGCTTCGTAATGTTCCTGTTGAATGTATGGCATCTATTGGCCAGGTTGGTAACACCGACCACGAAAATGTTAAGATCGGTAAAGCAGGTCGTACACGTCATATGGGTATCAGACCAACAGTCCGCGGTTCTGTTATGAACCCCAACGACCATCCACACGGTGGTGGTGAAGGTAAGTCACCAATCGGTCGTCCAGGTCCTGTTACTCCATGGGGCAAGCCTGCACTTGGTTATAAGACAAGAGCTAAGAAGAATCGCTCCGATAAGCTTATCGTGAAGCGTCGTAACGGCAAATAAGCCGGAAAGGAGCAGTATCTAATGAGCAGAAGCATTAAAAAAGGACCTTTTGTGCAGCCTAAGCTGCTCGAAAGAGTTCAGAAAATGAATGAAAATGGCGAAAAGATCGTTCTTAAGACATGGAGCAGAAGCTCAACAATCTTCCCTGATTTTGTTGGTCATACTTTTGCTGTTCATGATGGTCGTAAGCATGTTCCTGTTTATGTAACTGAGGACATGGTTGGTCATAAGCTCGGTGAATTCGCACCTACACGTACCTACAGAGGTCATGCAGGTTCAAAAACTTCAAATAACGGTAAATAATAGGTCGAAAGGAGTGTGTTAAACATGGAGGCAACAGCAAAGGCTACTTATATAAGAATAGCTCCACGTAAGGTTCAGATCGTTCTTGACCTTATTCGCAATAAGCCTGCAGATGAAGCAATGGCAATTCTCAAGCACACACCAAAGGCCGCTTGTGAGCCGCTTGAGAAGCTTCTTAAATCCGCAATTGCTAACGCGGAAAACAAAAATATGGATGTAACATCACTTTATGTTGCACAGTGCTGGGTTTGCCAGGGTCCAACTCTTAAGAGAATCAGACCTCGTGCAAGAGGCAGCGCAAACAGAATTAACAAAAAGACATCACACATCACCCTTGTTCTCAAGGATGCAGAATAAGCGAGAGGAGGATAAATAATGGGCCAGAAAATCAATCCTACAGGATTAAGAATAGGCGTTATCAAAGATTGGGAATCTCGCTGGTTTGCTAAGAAGGGTGAGTTCGGTGATCTTCTCGTTGAAGATAACAAGATTCGTGAATTCCTTCTTGAAACTCTTGCTCCAGCAGGTGTTCCAAAGGTTGAAATCGAACGTGACCCCAAAAGGGTTCGTATCAACATCTTCTGCGCAAAGCCAGGTATCGTAATCGGCCGTGGCGGTGCAGAAATCGAAAAACTCAAAGAAGTAGTTAAGAAAATGCTTAGCGGTGATAAGGATGTATTCATCAACATCACAGAGATTAAGCAGCCAGACCTTAACGCTCAGCTCGTTGCTGAAAGCATCGCTCTTCAGCTCGAAAAGCGTGTATCTTTCCGTCGTGCTCTCAAGCAGTCAATCGGCCGCACAATGAAGGCAGGCGCTAAGGGTATCAAGGCTCAGGTTTCAGGTCGTGTAGGTGGTGCAGAAATCGCTCGTACAGAGCAGTACCACGAAGGAACAATTCCGCTTCAGACAATCCGTGCTGATATCGACTATGGTTTTGCAGAGGCAAAGACAACATACGGTCGTATCGGTGTTAAGATTTGGATTTACAAGGGCGAGGTTCTCCACGAGTCACGTAAGACAAAGAGGGAAGGAGGAGCCAAGTAATGTTATTACCTAAAAGAGTTAAATACCGTAGAGTTCAGAGAGGCCGTCTCAAGGGCGTAGCTCACAGAGGCAACAAGGTAAGTTACGGTGATTTCGGACTTCAGGCTCTCGAACCCGCATGGATCACATCAAGACAGATCGAAGCAGCCCGTATTGCTATGACAAGATATATCAAGCGTGGCGGTAAGGTTTGGATTAAGATTTTCCCAGATAAGCCAATCACAGAGAAACCTGCTGAAACTCGAATGGGTTCAGGTAAAGGTTCTCCTGAGTATTGGGTAGCAGTCGTTAAACCGGGCAGAGTAATGTTCGAAATCGGCGGCGTTGACGAGGCTCTTGCTCGTGAGGCTATGCGTCTTGCAGCAAACAAGCTTCCTATTAAGTGCAAGTTTATCACTAAAGCAGAACAGGATGGTGAGGCAGAATGAAAGCAAGTGAATTAAGAAAACTCTCTCAGGCAGAGTTGGATGCTAAGCTCCTTGACCTTAAGAAAGAACTCTTTAATCTTCGCTTCCAGCAAGCCATCAATCAGCTTGAAAACCCAATGAGAATAAGTGCCGTAAAGAAGGACATCGCACGCGTTATGACAGTAATCCGTGAGATTCAGCTCAACGGCAAGAATTCTTAATGACGGAGGGCAATTAAATGGATAGAAATTTAAGAAAAACTCGTGTCGGTATCGTTACAAGCGATAAGATGGATAAGACCGTTGTCGTTTCTATTAAGGACAAAGTAAAGCATCCGCTTTATGGTAAGATTGTTAACCACACTCTTAAGGTTAAGGCTCATGATGAGACTAATGAATGTGGAATCGGCGACCGTGTTATGATTATGGAAACACGTCCAATGTCAAAAGACAAGAGATGGCGTGTATGTGAAATAATTGAGAAAGCAAAATAATTAGGCTTTAAAGGAGGCACACACTGTGATTCAACAGCAGAGTTACCTCAAGGTAGCCGACAACACGGGCGCAAAAGAAATTATGTGCATTCGTGTTTTAGGTGGTACCGGTAAGAGGTATGCCAACATTGGTGATGTTATCGTGGCTTCTGTCAAGAAAGCAGCACCCGGTGGCGTTGTTAAAAAAGGTGACGTTGTAAAGGCTGTAGTTGTTCGTTCAGCAAGTGGTGTACGTCGTGAAGACGGCACATACATCCGTTTCGATGAAAACGCAGCAGTTATAATCAAAGAAGATAAGAACCCTAAGGGTACCCGTATTTTTGGACCAGTAGCCAGAGAGCTCCGTGAGAAAGAATATCTCAAGATTCTCTCTCTTGCTCCGGAAGTACTTTAATAGGAGGTACAACTAATGAGTAAAGTTCATGTCAAAACAGGTGACGAGGTTATCGTTATTCAGGGCAAGGACCGCGGCAAGAAGGGTAAGGTACTTCAGGTATCTCCTTCAGAAGGCAAGGTAATTGTTGAAGGCGTAAACATCGTTTCAAAGCACGTAAAACCTCGCAAGATGGGCGAAGCTGGCGGTATTCTTAAGGCTGAAAGCGCTCTCTATGCGGATAAAGTACAGCTTATTTGCCCTAAGTGTGGTCAGGCTACAAGAGTTGGTCACATCATCGAAGACGGCAAAAAGTTCAGAGTTTGCAAGAAGGCTTCTTGCGGCGCTAAATTCTAATTAAGGAGGAACTAACAATGTCAGCAAGACTTTATGATTATTACAAATCTGACGTAGCTCCTCAGCTTATGAAGAAATTCGGCTACAAGAGCACAATGCAGATTCCTAAGCTTGATAAAATCGTTGTAAGCGTTACATCAGGCGAAATTAAAGATAACTCAAAGATTCTTGATGCTATCATCAGCGATCTTAAGCAGATTACAGGTCAGACTCCAGTTGTTTGTAAGGCAAGAAAATCAGTTGCTAACTTCAAGCTTCGTGAGGGTATGGACATCGGCGCAAAGGTAACACTTCGTGGCGATCGTATGTATGAATTCCTTGACAGATTCTTCAATCTCGCTCTTCCAAGAGTTAGAGACTTCAGAGGTATCAACCCTAACTCATTTGATGGTAGAGGTAACTACTCAATGGGTGTTAAGGAACAGCTTATTTTCCCCGAAATTGAGTACGATAAGATTGATAAGGTTCGTGGTATGGATATCGCATTCATCACCACAGCTAAGACAGACGAAGAAGGCCGTGAGTTACTTACTCTTCTCGGCGCTCCGTTTGCAAAGTAAGGAGGGTCATCGTGGCTAAGACATCTATGAAAGTTAAGCAGGCGAGACCTGCAAAGTATTCCACAAGACAGTACAACAGATGTAAAATCTGTGGTAGACCACACTCTTATCTTCGTAAGTACGGTGTTTGCCGTATTTGCTTCAGGGAGCTTGCTCACGCAGGTCAGATTCCTGGCGTTAAGAAGGCTAGCTGGTAAGAGCAATTGATAAAGGAGGAAACACTTCATGCAGATTACTGATTCAATTGCTGATATGCTTACAAGAATCCGTAACGCTAATTCAGCAAAGCACGATATCGTGCAGGTTCCCGCATCTAACATCAAGAAATCAATTGCTCAGATTCTTGTAGATG
>JAFODQ010000050.1 GCA_017380615.1 Clostridia bacterium
TCTCTCTGCAATGTGTGCCATTACAGGGATTGTTCTGAGTGCCTTAAAGAAGCCACCGATACCTGTTGTTTCCTGACCGATAAGATCATGCTTGAGCGGAATGCTTTCATCAATGTGACGACAAGGAAGCTTACCGACACGAATCTGTGTTACAACAAAATCTGCTCCCTGCAGTGCAAGGTCAAGATCATCTGTGAGAATAACCTCACAATCTATACCTGCACTCTTAAGCATACGCATGCAAAGGCCACCAACAATTTCACGCTTTCTGTCATCAATATCCATGAAAGCAACTCTCTTTAATTTAAGAGAATCCTTTGCTTCAATAAATCCATAGATAAGCTCCGGGCAATAAGTTGAGCCTGAGCCGATGACGGTTACACTGATTTCTTTCATTTATATCAATCCTTCCGATAAAATTATTCTTCAAGAAGCCAGTTGATACATCCCACAACAGGTGCACAATCAAGCTTTACAAAATTAAATTTTCTTCCCGTTCTATCTGCCACAAGCTGTGCCATTCTATCGGTGTACTTTTGTGATGGGAGCTTTGTGTGAATTGAACCTGAAAGGACCACATTAATAACATCGCAATCAAAATTCATTGCATTCACATGGCCACAGATATAGTCTGCACCACGCTGTGCCATTTCCTCAATAACCTTGAGTGCCTCTTCATCACCATTGTTTGCTGCCTCAAAGAATGAAACTATAAGCTTTCTGAGGAATGCCTCACCTTCATCTTCACTTTCAAGAACAGCAATTGATTCAAGAAGTGTTGCTCTGTCACAGATGCCTGCCTTCTCATTCATAAGGTCTGTAATCTGTGACCTTGACTTACCAAGGCAAAGCTGGTCATACATTATACGGAAAGCCTGATTTCCTACCCAGTGACCATTAGCCTTGTCACCCGAAAGAACATCAAAGCCACCAATTTGAAGCATATTGCCGTCCGTGTCAAGGCAGTTACAACAAGTACCTGTGCCACAGTTATAGCCAATGCCTGCACCCTCTCCGACACCTGCCTTAATAACAATAAAGCCATCGTTGTAAATACGGGCACCACTGATGCCCAATTTACCTAATTCCTCCTGCATTGCATCGTGCTGATAAGGATGATCAATACCCGCAAGACCCATCAGCATTCCGCTGATATCAGAAAGTGTCTTACCGGCCTTTGCAAGAAGACCATTGATACCATCTGCAATGATACCCGCTGCCTCAGGGAAAGAGCCCTCCATGTTTTCATGATTGGAGGCAGGACCCTCATGCTGTGCAATAATGTTTTTATTTTCGTCAAAGAGAGCGTATGCGGTTTTTGTTCCGCCACCATCTACACCTATGTAAAACTTCATTTTCTTATTCTCCTTGTTCCTCAAAAAACTCTTCACAAACCTCATCAAGACAGTAGATGCCTCTTCTTACAGGCTCACGATCAATCCATGCACCGTTTGTAAAATCAGGCACCGGAACAGGTGCGCCACCCATTGCAACAGACTGCTCTGAAAGGCATGTGATCGCCATCCATGTTGCTGTGTCGTAAACATCGATGTTGGCATCCTTACCCTCGTAAACACTGTCAACAAAAGAAGAAAGAATAAGGAAGTCCATACCACCATGACCTGCCTTGATGCCACCTTTTTCGTAAGCGACCCAAAGAGGATGCTCATATTTATCACGCCATGAACCAAAATCATCCCAGCTGTGAGTCCAGCTTTCATCATCGGGATGCATACCATCGATATAAATTCTGCCTTTACCATCTTCCGGCTCTGAATAGATGCCTTTTGTGCCCTGAACCTCATAGTCACGGGTGTAAGGTCTTGGAAGTGAGCAATCGTGAGTGAGCTTGATTGTCTCACCATTTGCACACTTGATAATTGTGGTTACGATATCACCACAGTTGAAGGTTGTGTTATAAAGGTCATATTCCTCGCCCTTGTTGTCTTTAATCCACTGATGAAGACCACGAGCCTTGCTTGCTACGGAATTAACTGTAAGGAATCTGTTACCTCTGTTAATCTTTAATGCCTTGGCAATAGGACCAAGCTGATGGGTTGGATAAACCTCACCATTACGATGAATAAAGTTATAAAGTCTTCCGTGGATATTCTCTCTGCCAAGACAGATTTCATCACGAAGATCGTGACGATAGCCGCCCTCCATGTGAACAATCTCACCGAAAATACCCTGACGAATCATATTGAAAACTGCCATTTCGTTTCTGCAATAGCAGCAGTTTTCAAGAAGCATACAAATCTTTCCGTTACGCTTGCTTGCACGAACCATTTCCCAACACTCTTCAATGGATGCAGCACCGCCAACCTCCATACCAACATGAAGGCCTGCATTCATCGCATCGATTGCGATCATTGCGTGAGTGATCCAGGTTGTTGCAATAACAACTGCATCAAGCTCTTCGTTGGCAAACATCTCTTTATAATCAAGATATGCATGAACCGGATATTCCTTATTGTTATGTTTTTCAACAATTTCAATACCTTTTTCTGCTCTCTCGGGAATTAAATCACAAACTGCAGGTACCGTTACACCATCCACCTGTAAAAGCAGGTCGAGCATACCTGAGCCTCTGCCGCTGATTCCGATAAAGCCTATTTTTGCTGATTTTTTTCTCATAACTAACACTCCTACATATGAGTAAAATATACATATTCTATTGTATAACATTTATATTATTAAATCAAGGCAAAAAAGCAAAAAAAGAGCACATTTGCAAAAGCAAATGTGCTGAATTTTTTATCTTATTTTTTGAAAAGGCCAAGGATATCAACGATATCTTCATCGTCAGCATCATCTGTTGCAGAAACAACATCTGCTGCAGCTGCTGCGCCTGATTTGTTTGCAATACCGTGTGAATCTGTGCCGAAGCCGGTTGCAATAACTGTAACAATAACTTCGTCTTCAAGCTTTTCATCGAAAGCAACACCAAAGATGATATTTGCATCTGCATCTGCTGATTCAGCAATGATGCTTGCTGCAACATCAACATCATCAAGAGTGATGTCAGGTGAAGATGTTATGCTGATGATAACACCCTTTGCACCCTGAATTGTTGTTTCAAGAAGTGGGCTTGATACAGCTGCGTTTGCTGCTGCTTCTGCCTTCTCCTTACCCTTCGCACGGCCAACACCCATGTGTGCGTGACCAGCATCCTTCATGATTGCAGTAACGTCTGCAAAGTCAAGGTTAATGAGACCCGGAACCTTAATAAGCTCAGAAATGCTCTTAACACCCTGACGAAGAACATCGTCAGCAACATCGAATGCGTTTGCAAATGTGATCTTCTGATCTGAAACGAGCTTAAGTCTCTCATTAGGGATAACAATAAGGCTATCAACATGCTGTGCAAGCTCTGCAATACCTGCTTCTGCCTGCTGCATTCTTCTTCTGCCCTCGAAAGCAAATGGCTTTGTTACAATGCCAACAGTAAGGATGCCATTGCTCTTTGCAATCTCAGCAATTGCAGGAGCAGCACCTGTACCTGTGCCACCGCCCATACCGGCTGTGATAAACACCATGTTAGCCCCACTGAGTGCATCGACAATTGCCTCTCTGCTTTCTTCTGCAGCCTTGAGACCCATCTCAGGACGAGCGCCTGCGCCACGACCACCTGTTACCTTCTCACCGATCTGAATCTTGTGAGTTGCCTTTGAAAAAGTGAGGACCTGCTTATCTGTATTAACGGCAACAAACTCAACGCCCTGAACGCCTGAGCTTACCATACGGTTGATTGCGTTTCCACCGCCACCACCGACGCCGATAACTTTAATCTGAGTTACATCTTCAAACTCGTTGGAAATTTCAAAATTCATTTTAATTCCTCCAAATTATATTGATTCGCATAAAAATATACATAATATATCCATTAAATTTTAACACAGTATTTTGACAATAGCAAGTGTTTTTTACAAATTACATAATTATTTTACATATAATCGCATAAATTACTCTTCTGAAGCCTTTGTTTCGGCAGAAGTTGTGGTGTTAGGGGTAGTTGTGAGGAAATCACCATTCTTATCTGTTACCACATTTCCCTCTGCATCTGTGACATATTCAGGGGAAATTGTGACCGCTTCCTCCTCACCCGCTTTGAAATATGCATTGGGCTCTGTGCCAAGGTCAAGAACGCCCTCCACATAAGGATTCATCTGATTTTCTTTATCAATCGCAGCCTTTGCTCTCTGAAGCTTAACCTCGAGATTCTCCATAGCGCCCATTTTGATTATTATTCTGTCCTGATAAACAACCTTAAACTCGTTGTTTTCAAAGCGTATTTCAGTAACACCATTGAATTCGTTTTCACGAAGCGCAGAGATTATTGTAATGAAATCTGATGTTACATTCTCTTTTCCAAGAGAAACAAGCTCCCCCTCCGTGGCACTCTTGGGCGATACACCACTGACAACTGCAACATTTTCACGGAGCATTGTGGCATTGTTATCAAGAATTTTGCCCTCATCATCCACGAGAATGTAGCCCTCGCCATACGTAAACGCTGCACATTCCCTCGCAGCCTTCAACTCAATCACAAGAGTATCGGGAAGCTTTCTTGATACAGTGGCACTTTTTATGTAAGGAAGCTTTTTAGAAAGCAAATCACTGAGCTTTTCTTCATTCACACTGAAAAGGCTATCCCCTATTTCAACACCACTTGCCTCAACAAGCTGTGCATTTGAATAAACCTTTTCACCCTTGAAGGCTATGGTGTTAATTTCAAAAAGAACTGTCAATGCAAGAATCACACTGACACAAATCACAACAAAAGCCAAAAGAGCAAGACTAAGACGCTTCTTAATCTGCCTTTTACGCTCCTGCTTTTTCTTGCTTATAGAACGTGCTTCATCACGGGAAAGATTGTTTTTTCCTCCTGCGCCAGCTCTGTTTCCTGCTGCGGTGTTTTTACGAGGATTTTTTCTTGGTTGCGTCATTTTTGCATTTCCTTTCTTGCATCTGCATTCAAAGCACACAAATCACCACAAAGGTCTGTATAGCCTCTGTCTATATATCCTGCATCCGTCACACGAGTGATGCCCTCTGCGCACAGCCCTGCTATAACAAGAGCTGCTCCGCCTCTTAAGTCCTGACCCTGAACCTGGGTACCATATAACCGCTCAACGCCTTCAACCACAGCAACCTTGCCCTCTGCACGGATTTTTGCACCCATACGAACAAGCTCTGCCACATGCTTGAAGCGACATTCAAATATATTCTCAACAATAACACTTGTGCCATCGGCAACAGCAGCCATTGTTGTGAAAAACGCCTGTGAATCCGTTGGAAAGCCCGGATATGGTTGAGTTATAATTTTATCCACTCTGTTCAATCTTCTTGGAGCTTTGAGAAAAATATTATTACATCTGACTCTCACATTACAGCCCATCTCTTCAAAAACAGGCAGAACAGAATTGAGAAAAAACGGATTTGTATTTACAAGCTCAACGCTCCCACCTGTGACAGCACCTGCAGAAAGCAAGGTAGATGCCACAATTCTGTCGCAAATCACAGTGTGCTCACCACCATGGAGCTGCTCAACACCCTCCACAGTGATAATACTCTCACCCGCACCGCGGATTTTTGCGCCACAGCTATTGAGAAACTCGCACAAATCTGTGATTTCGGGTTCCCTTGCCGCATTGACAACAGTGGTTGAGCCACGGGCGGTTACACTGCAAAGAATGGCGTTCTCCGTTGCACCGACACTTGGGAATGAGAATGTAATCTTACACCCCTTCAAGCCCTTCGTTGCTGTGCAACAAAGCTTTCCGTGAGCTTCATCAACGCGTACACCGAGGCGTCTTACTGCATACAGATGCAAATCAATGGGTCTCAAGCCTATCTCACACCCACCAGGAGTGGTTATTGTCGCCTTAGCGTGTCTCCCGAGTATAGCCCCGAGAAAAACAACCGACGAGCGCATCTCCCTCATCAAATCTTCGGAGATTTCCGTTCCCGTGGCGTTTTCGCTGTTCACAATAACGGTATCACCCTCGCGCTTCACCACACACCCTAATTCACGAAGAATTTTCAAGGTGCATTCTGTATCGGAAAGCACAGGAACATTATGTAAAACACTCTGTCCCTTCACAAGAAGTGTGGAAGCAAGAATAGGCAAGGCGCTATTCTTTGAGCCTTGAACATTAATGCTGCCACTTAACCTTCTGCCACCGTTTATTACATAGCATTGCATATAGCGTTGCCCCCTTCAAACTATGTAAAGAAAGTATCAACGCTATATTCTATGCAAATTCTATTTTTTTGTTAAAGTCAGTTTATTTGACAAGCTCAGTCACTATATCGCAGATTCTGCTTGTGGCATCAGTAACAGCCATTGCCCGTGCATTTTCTCCGACCTCTTTAAAGCGCTTTTCATCCTTGATAAGATTATCAATCGCCTTACCGAGCTTTTTACCTGAAAGGTCTTTCTCCTCAATAATTACAGCCGCACCCTTGTTAACCATTGCCATTGCATTATGGAACTGGTGGTTTTCTGTAACATTTGGTGAGGGAATAAGAATTGATGGCTTACCCAAAGCCTGGATTTCCGAAAGAGAGGATGCACCTGCACGGCAGATAACAACATCCGCTGCTGAAAGGCAACGAGCCATGTCATTGATATATGGTCTCACCTGAAGATTAGGTGACTTTTCAACATCAACACCTCTGTCACGAAGCTTATCAGGCACCCACACACCATTCTGTCCTGTGGAAACAATGAAGTTATAATCATCATCATGCATATGGGTAGCAATAACCTCAACGATTGCTTTATTGATTTCCCTTGAGCCTAACGAGCCACCCATGGAAAGAATTATGGGCTTATCATTGAAGCCAAGCTCTTTTCTTGATTGCTTGGGGTCAGCTGCAAGAATTTCTCCTCTGATCGGAAGACCTGTAACCACAGGTTCATTTTTAAATTTAAGATGCTTCTTTGCATCCTCGGTGGTGAGCATAACAACATCCACCATTTCAGCCAATGCTTTATTTGTTACACCGGGATACGCATTCTGCTCGTGAATGGCTGTGGGGATACCCATTTTTGCAGCCATTCTTATAACAGGTCCGCTTACATATCCACCAAAGCCGATTGCAACATCAGGCTTAAACTCATTTAGTATATTTTTTACAGCCTTAGAGCTTTTGGCGAGTTTAATCACTGTTTTGATATTAGCTTTAATATCCGAAGGAGCAAAGCTTCTCTTAAAGCCGGTTATCTCAATTGTTTTCAACTCATAGCCTGCTGCGGGAACAATTTTAGCTTCAATTCTGTCCGCTGTTCCCACAAAGCATATTTCTGCATCGGGGAACCTGCTTCTGATTTCGCCTGCTACTGCAAGTGCAGGATTAACATGGCCACCTGTGCCACCTGCTGCTATCAAAACCTTCATAAATCACACCATCCTTTTTTAATTTATTCAAATCAGCTCTGTGCTGACTTCACTGTCTTTTGTTTTTTCATTGAATAAACCTTTTTCAGATCTGCCTGTCGCGAAACAGAAAGAACAACACCCATTTCCGCAAGGTTTATAAGAAGAGCTGTTACACCATAGCTGAAGAACGGAAGCGGGATACCCGTGTTGGGAACTGTATCTGTAATAACTGCTATATTAAACATAACCTGCAAGCCAAGGTGTGCCATCATACCAAAGCAAAGAAGAGCACCGAATCTGTCTCTTGAGCGCATTCCGATATACACTCCTCTGCATACAAGTGCACCGAAGAGAGCTATGATAACAACACTTCCCACAAAGCCAAGCTCTTCGCCAATTATGGAGAAAATAAAATCCGTGTGGCACTCAGAAACATAAAGATATTTCTGCTTAGAATTGCCGATACCTGAGCCGAGGAATCCACCCGAGCCCAATGCGTAGAGCGAGTGATTGATCTGCCAACGAGCCTTATCCGGCTCATAATCCTTTATAAGCCAGGCCTTGATTCGTTCTGCCATATAGTCTCTTAAAACAGGCACATCCTCATAGTTGAAGATAACATAAACCACAACAACCGCCACAATCACACCAACAATTGCAAACCAACGAGCCCTGCACTCACCAAGCCACAGCATTGACATACCGATAAGAAGCATAATGATTGTTCCTGAAAGGTGGCTACTGGCAATAACGGGAGCTGTCGTCACCATTATGATAAAGCCATAATAAACAAGGGTTGAAAATTCGGTTGTTATATAAAACTTACCGCCGAGCTTTTCATTTATGGGAGCCGCCCACCAAGCTTTGGAGGGCTTGGTGCTAAGAATCTTTTTACGGTCTTTATTGAGACCGTAGGCAAGATAAATTATGAGAAAGCATTTTGCAAGCTCGGATGGCTGAAAGCTGAAAAGACCGAGATTGAGCCATCGCTTAATTTCTGCATCACCATTCTGAAGAAGCGCCCCACCCACCAAGAGAACCGAGGCAAACCACAGAAGGATTGATATTTTCTTAAGATACTGATAATTGAAGTGAGAACCAAACCATATTACTGCTATTCCGATAACAGCGAAAACACCCTGTCGTTTAAAGAAATGAAGGCTGTCTCCATCCTCAAAATGGAATGCATATATATAGCTTGAAGAAAGAAGCATTATAAGTCCTATTGCCAAGATAATAAGCAGCATGATAAAAAATGGAATATCCATACCATTTTTCACATAAAGATCACTTAATTTTTTCTTGGTCACAAGACCACACCTTTCGAAAAATTATTTTGGTGCACCGAAATGCACAAGAAGTATTGCAATAATACCTCCGATGAGGTTCACAACACTGAAAATCTTAACAATTTTAACTTCCTTCCAGCCACACATTTCAAAGTGG
Source organism: Clostridia bacterium (assembly GCA_017380615.1). Taxonomy (GTDB): domain Bacteria; phylum Bacillota; class Clostridia; order Oscillospirales; family Acutalibacteraceae; genus DTU089. The sequence continues at coordinate 8,835 of JAFODQ010000050.1, forward strand.
TGATGAATTGGCGCCATCTTAAAAATACGCTTGCCGTGAGTGAGCTTAAAATATCCGATCTGAAGAACATCAGAGCCAAACTCGGCAACATAGATAATGCCAACAAGAAGAATTATAATCGGACAATCAACTGCATAAGCAAATGCAACAACAAGTCCACCAAGGAACATGGAGCCAAGGTCACCCATCATCACCTTTGCAGGATACCAGTTCCAGATAAGGTAACCAATAAGTGCACCTGCAAGGGCAGATGCCATAAGGCTTACACCAAAACAACTGCGAAGACCTGCAATTGCAATAAAGCTGAGTGCCGCTGTAAAGGTAACAGATCCACAAAGACCATCAACACCATCTGTGAAATTGACAGCATTGGTTGTTGCGTAGATTACAGCAAAGCCGATAATCCAGAAGAAATATTTTGTTTCAACCATACCAACAAACGGGATGAATGTTGCACCTGTCGGGTCGTTGATGAACAATGTGAGAAGGTAGCCCACCATAAGCACTATCTGCAGAGCAGTTTTCTGAATTATCGTGAGGCCGAGATTACGCTTCTTGACAACCTTTATGTAATCATCGAGAAAACCAATAAAAGCAAAGCCGAGAGCCATTATAAGACCACCCCAGACCTTGATTTTATTGGAAGCTGCCTGTGCTGAAATAACATCCGACAACAGCTGAGAGCTCTGCTGTGAACCCAAAACCGAGCCGATAATATCTCCACCCCTGAGCTTATCAATAACAACAACAAGAACAAATGCAATGAGTGTTCCGGCAATGAATAGTATGCCACCCATTGTGGGAGTGCCCTGTTTTTTCTTGTGCCATTTTGGTCCGATATCAAGAATGGTCTGGCCAAATTTCAGCTTATGAAGAAAGGGAATCACCACATAGCCAAGACCAAATGAAATACCAAAAGCCACAATAGCAGCCGTAATGCAAGCAATAATAATATTCATTCTCTACGCTCCTCAAAAGAAAACTATTTCAAAAATAATTCTTTCTATTTTTATCCTACCTTGAAATGATCAAAAAATCAAGTTAAAGACATAAAATTCACAGGAATTTATTGTTTTTTATTTTACTTTTTAATATTCATTGACATATGATAGATATCAATTTGCCGAAGACCTCTTAAGTGCCGCTGCAACAACATCTCTTTCGTCATAATCGACACGCTCGGTACCAATCACCTGATATGTCTCGTGTCCTTTACCTGCAAGAAGAATTGTATCCCCTTCCTTTGCGATTGAAAGAGCATATTCAATAGCATCTGTTCTGTCTGTTACACGCACAACCTCTGCCTTTGAGCCAACAACGCCGAGAAGAATATCATCGATAATTTCATCGGGGTCCTCTGTTCTCGGATTATCTGTTGTGACAACAACAATATCCGATAAATCTGTTGCCATTCTGCCCATTTTAGGGCGTTTTGTCTTATCACGGTCTCCGCCACAACCAAAGAGAGTGATAACTCTGCCTTTTGTAAAGCCGCGAACAGCATTAAGTGCCTTTTCGAGTCCATCAGGCGTATGTGCATAGTCAATAATAACACCAAAAGGTGTTTCTGTTTTAAGAAGCTCCAATCTACCCTTAACCGTATTGGCAACCGAAACTGCTTTAATAACATCTGAAAAATTAAACCCAAGAGAACAAACAGCACCAATTGCAGACAAGGAGTTGTAAACAGAGAAATCACCTGGGATGTGGAAAATCACTCTTTCGCCATTAAGCTCATACTCCACCCTGTCAGCAAAAAGCTGAACATTTTTTGCACGAAAATCAGCTGAATTGGCAACGCCATAGGTTTTAACATCTGCATTGACGCCATTAACCATATATGCCCCTGCATCATCGTCACTGTTGATAACAGCATTGTCACTGTTAAAGAAAAGCGTTTTCTTGCACTCCTTATACGCCTCAATTGTGCCGTGGTAATCAAGATGGTCCTGAGTGAGATTGGTGAAAACACCTGTCTTAAAGTGAATTCCCGCAAGTCTCATCTGGTGGAATGCCTGCGAGGAGGTCTCCATTACACAATATTTAATACCATCATCAACCATCAATCTGAAGAGCTTGTGCATATCGTATGGGTCAGGAGTTGTAAGCTCAGTGTGAAACTCCTTCTCGCCGACCATGTTTTTAACAGTACCAATAAGACCACTTTCTATGCCCATCGCCTTAAGAATATCCTTAACAACAAAGGCTGTGGTCGTTTTTCCGTTTGTGCCGGTTATACCAATAACAACAAGCTCAGACACTGCATTACCAGAGAGATTTCTGCACATTATGGCATAAGCCTCACGGGTATTTTCAACAAGAATCTGCTTTTCAAGACCCATATCACGGGTAACGATAACAGCAGCTGCACCATTCTCGATTGCCTTTTCGGCAAAGGTATGACCATCAAATCTTGCACCGGCCACACAAACAAAGGCACAGCCCTCGCTTATTTGTGAGGTTTTATCGGTAACATCTGCAATCTCTCTATCCTCATAGGAAGAAAGAACCTTTATATCCTTTAACAATTCAGATAAACGCATCTTAATCGCTCCTTTAATCGTCCTGCACGCCTGATGTGGTTTTGAAATAAACAGTTATTGTAGAGCCAAGGTTTGCCTGTGTACCCTCCTCAATACTCTGTCTGTATGAAACAACCTCGCTATCAAGCGATGCACCTGAAATTCGTATGTTATAGCCCGCATCAACAGCTCTTCGATTTGCTTCACCTATGCTAAGACCTAACAAATCAGGCACACTTGACGAGCTTTCCGTTTTACCCTGCTCTGTATAAAGCACCACCACACCATTCATGGGTATGCTCTGACCACTTGCAGGATACTGTGAAATAACCTTATCACCATTACCTATCACGCGAGCTGTAAAGCCCTGACCTTTAAGTGTGCTTTTTGCACCACCAACGGTCATATTGATAACCTCAGGAGTTGTAGCATTAAGCTTTGCAAGCTCTTCATCTGAATAAACAGGCTCAACATTCATATACTCAAGAGTCTGCTCAATAATCGCACCTGCAACCGGAGCAGCAATTGCACCACCGCCATGAACTGCGCCCTGAGGCTCGTCAATAATTATAAGAACAGCAATCTGTGGGTCGTCTGCAGGAGCACAGCCCACGAAGGATGCTATATACTCGCCATCAACAGTAAGCTTTTCGGATGTTCCCGTTTTACCTGCCACACGGTAGCCCGGAATGTAAGCATTACGACCTGTACCATCGGCAACAACAGCCTCCATCATTGAAAGCACTGTTTTGCTTGTGCTTTCCGAAATAACCTGACGCTTTACCTGAGGTGTTTTTTCATAAACAGTGTTGCCATCCTGATCAAGCTTTTTAGCTACCACATAAGGTTCCATAAGCTTACCACCATTTGCAATCGCAGACACGCCAGTAATCATCTGAATAGCACTTACCTGAAAGGTCTGACCGAATGCACTTGAAGAAAGCTGTGAAATACCCATATTTTCTTTTGAATGATATGTTACATTTGCAACGGGAGAAGCCTCTGCAGGAAGGTCAATATTTGTTCTGCCCGTAAATCCAAAGGCCTCAAAATATTTATAGAACTTCTCTGTTCCGAGCTGCTGACCGATGGTTATAAAGAATGGGTTACAGGAATTTTTGAGTCCGGTTGTGAGATCCTGCGTACCATGACCCTCATGCTTGTGACAATGGATTCTGTTATCTGCAACCTGAATAGCACCAACACAATTATAAGTTGAATCGAGGCTTGTCACACCCTCCTCTATACCTGCCGCTGCGGTAAAGAGCTTGAAAACAGAGCCGGGCTCATATGTATCGCTTATTGCTTTATTTCGCCATGAAAGGAAAACTGCATTGTTATAAGCAACATCATATTCATCCTCATCCGTGATTTTATCAAGCTCTGCAAGAAGCTCGGGATCAGTGATAACAGAGGGCTCATTAAGATTATAGTCTGGCATTGTCGCCATGGCAAGAATTGCACCCGTGTTAACATCCATAACAATACCATAAGCTGATTCAGCATCGTTATCCTTAACAGCCTGAGAGAGACCCTTCTCAAGATAATACTGAATTGATTTATCAATTGTCAGAACAAGACTTGTACCCTGCTCTGCATCATGCTTAGTTTCATAGTTGCTTTGCATAGGTCCGCTATTGGCATCCCTTGCAACAATCCTTCTGCCGGGGATACCTGTCAGAGTGTCGTTATACTTGAGCTCTATACCCGCTCTTCCATTATTATCGCTGTTTGTCATGCCGATAATGGTAGATGCAAAGTTACCGAACGGATAATACCTCTTTGTATCGGAGTTTATACCTATGATTTCATGAAGCTCATTCTCACTTCTGAATTCAACAACAGCTGTTTTAATGTTATATGAAATCTTATCTTTGATTTTCACATAGTTTATCTGTCGGTTTTCCATCTTTTTAAGAATGGTTGATTCCTCCACGTCGCCCAAAATCTCCGAAAGCCCCTTAGCAATCATCTTAACTTGTGCATCGTCCTTGATTTTTGAAGGATTTATGTACACAAGCCAGGCAGCTGCACTTTCAGCAAGAACATTCATATTAGCATCATAAATAACGCCTCTGTCTGCAGAAATGACCGTATCGCTGAGCTGCTGTGCCTCCGCTTCAACACGGTAATCCTCGGCTTTTACAACCTGAAAATAAAATAATCTGAATATATCTGCGCCGAAGCCCAGAACAAGAATAACAGCCAACAAAGCAAGACATCTTTTCTTCAATCTGTTATTGACCTTAGACATAATCCACCTCATTAAACGGGCTTTCAAATTACCCGATATTATGCAAAAAAGAGAGTCGAGCACTCTCAACTCTCATATAATTTATTATACACTTAGAAAATATATGCAAACAATTCTTTGATTTTGCCACCAAGTTCAGATCCACCATCGGCACTCTTACCACCGGAAACCACAACGCAATCACCTTCAGAAAGGTCTATATAGCTCACCTGGTAGTTTTCTGCCTTGACCATACCAAGAACGTTTTCTGCATAGTTTTCAACCTTATCCGTTGAAAGCATACTGCTCAATTCAGCATTAAGGCGCACATTCTCACCCTTCTGAATCTGAATTTCACTTTCCACAACGGATATTTCATTTAAGAGAGTATCATATTTTGTGTTCAAAACAAGATATGTCACAATAAGAATTGCACAAACAACAATAAAGCACAAAAGCTTCTTTCCGTATTCAGGAAAAGATGTGGTTTTTGCATCTCTTTCAACCTCGGTCTGAAAATCCTTGATTTTAGAAGAAACACTGCCACCCATAGCTTCCTCGCGAGTTATTGTTCTCTTGCGGGGAGCTGTTTTCTTTTTTGAGGTTACCCTCTTACCGTTCTGAGGTCTCTTGGCGTCACGCTTTGTGCTCTGCTGAGGCTTCTTCACGGGATATTCAATTATCTGTGGCTCAAAAAGAGAAAAGTCATAAGCCTCTGAACTATTGTACGCCATTTTGCTACCTCCTTCCGGTAAGCTTTTACATTTTATAATTTTATTGCCGTGCGCAGCTTAGCACTACGACTTCTGTTGTTTTCATCCACTTCCTTACCGGAAGCTTTTACCCCACCGGATCTCACGATTGCCTTTGGTGTATTACCACAAACACAAACAGGAAATTCCTTGGGACAGGTGCAGCCTTGCTTGAGGGTTCGAAAATAATCTTTAACAATTCTATCCTCAAGAGAATGGAAGGTTATTACAGAGATAACACCATTCACTTTAAGATGCTCAAATATTACAGGCAGTGTGTTTTTGAGGACATCAAGCTCACTGTTAACCTCAATTCTTATTGCCTGAAAGGTTTTTCTTGCAGGATGCCCATTACGACGGAACTTTGCAGGAATGGCATTTGAAACAATCTCTGCAAGCTGAAGAGTTGTTTCAATAGACTGCTTGTCCCTTGCATTAACAATTGCCTGAGCAACTCTGTCTGCAAACTTTTCTTCACCATAACGGGAAATAATATCACAAAGAGCTTGTCTTGAATATGTGTTGACCACATCTTTAGCACTCTTACCACTCTGGCTCATTCTCATATCAAGAGGTGCATCATTATGGAAAGAGAAGCCTCTCTCTGCCTTGTCCAGCTGATGGCTGCTAACACCAAGGTCAGCAACAACACCATCCACCTTATCAATACCCACACCGGCGAGAACATTTTCAAAATCGCAGAAGTTACTGTGAACAACAGTAACTCTTGTATCACCCTTGAATCTTTCGGTAACCGTGGCTATTGCATCGGGATCCTGATCTATAAGTATCATTCTGCCCTCTTCACCAAGGTGAGCGAGAATTGCAGCAGAATGGCCTCCACCACCTGCTGTGCAATCTACATAAACGCCGTCGGGCTTGATATTAAGTGAATTAACCGATTCTTCCAAAAGAACGGAAATATGATTGAAATCCATAAGCAATTATCAGAAATTGATGTTGAGATCGTCTGTGCTTTCTTCCTCGAAGAAGCCAAGCTCTTTTTCCCACTCTGCTATTGACCAGAGTTCAAGGTGATTGTTATTGCCAACAATCTGAAGCTCTTCACCGATTCCGACAGCACTCTTCAAACCTGCATTAAGAGTGAAGCGTCCGTTTTTATCAACCTCACCATAAACAACACTTGAAAGAATCTTTCTGGTTTTACGGCGGGTTTCCTGGTTGTACTGATCGCCACTGTTAAACTGGCGATAAAGCTCATTCCAACCATTTTCGGAATACATAAAAATGCAATTAGTTGCAGAATCAGGAGACTTGATAAGATAGACCTTCGTGCCTAACTCTTCACGGAAGCTTGACGGTACCTTAAAACGGTTTTTCTCATCAAGATTATGATGAAATTGACCACAAAACACACCGTCACCCCCTAAAAAATCTCCCGAAAAATCATTCCACTTCGATCCATTTCGGTTCTATTCGTGACTCCATTATAACACTTACGCACAGAATGTCAATAGTTTTATATAAAAAAAACAGTAGTTCCGGGATGGCTTTTTCCACCCGAAACCACTGAACATTTATATCTTTTTTCACTTCAGGAAATAATCAAAATATCCGACCATATCCTCAATCAATTTTTGGGATATATTTTCATCAATCCCTTTATCCCTACACCTCAACTGAACGCTGACGCCTTCGTAGGTCTGAACAATATTCAAAAGGACTCTGGAGCGCTCCTTCACAGGCTCAGAAACAGAGATATCCTTATACACACCAAGGCTTTCCCAGTATTGCTGTGTAAGATTGCAATAGAAGCATTCCCCAAGCTCTTTATTAAGACAGCCATAAGTTTTTGCAAGATTCTTTGGCGCCTTCCCTTTCAGCATGCCGCTCATATACATATACGAGGAATCGCAGAAGGAATCCTCCACACTCATAAGAAGAATTTCATCAGAAAAAACCCGAAACGGAGATGTGATTGCTCTGTAGATATCCAGATGAAATATCTTCAACTGCTCCTCAAGAGATTTTCTCAGCTCCTTATGTGAAAGAGAAACGCAAACAGTGCCGTTATACGCACCAACAGAATAAATATCCCTAACGCCATGGAAAAATCTTCTGTCTGCATAAATGCGAAGCTTCGATTCATTCTTTGGCACCTTCACATTTGCCAACAGTGCTTTATAGAAGCAAAAATAAAGCAAGGAGGAAAAATCAACCTCAAGCTCCGTTGCCTTTTCACAAAGAGCCAACACATCACCATTTTCCACAAAGCAGCTTACATCACTCGCAGGGACAAAAACCTCACTAAAATAACGAGCGCAGGCTGATTTATAATCCGCAAGAGTAAATATCTTCTTGGATTTCTGCCAACCATCATCAAGCTCAGAGGAAAGCTTGTTCACAAGCGGAGAGATAACATCCACAGGAAGACTTCCTTTTTGAGAAAAGGTTAATATTTCATTCTCCTCAACAGAAAGTGTTTTCTTTTCGTAAAAATCTGCAAAATAACCTGCAAGACGAAGAAGCGATTTTGCATCACACACGAGAGTGTGTCCCGCAATAACCAAATATCCATCTGCAGAAATTGTAAATTCAAAAAGCCTGTCATAAAAACTCAATGGCTTTCTGTCATAGCCCCTGACTATATCATCTGCCCTTTCGGAAGAAACTGATACAACGGGATTGACCTTACCGGGTAGAATATACCCATTTGAATTCTCTTCAATGCCAGCAACGGCTGTGATCACAGGCTCTTTGGCAGAAAGCATTTTAAGAGCTTTATTAACATCGCTCTCGTTTAATTCGCCTTCGTATTTACCTTTAAAAACAACCGTGGAGTTGAAATCAAAAAGACGATTTCTGGAAAGACCGAGTTCAATTTTTTCAACCATTGATTTTTTCTCCCGTGCCATCGCTTTCATGCATGATCTTCTCAATCATTGACTGCTTTATGCCCCAAAGCTTTCCCGAAAAGTCAACATAATACCTATGTGGGTTCTCAAATCTGACAACCTCTTCCCAAAGGGATGCAACCTGTTCATTGCAATAGAACTTTATCTGTTCAAGAGATGGACTTTCATAAACAAGCTCACCCTTTTTGAAAACAGCCACAAGCATTTCTCGAGCAACGAAATTATCGACAGTTTTTCTCTTCCATGTAAAATCGGGATCAAAGAGAGAATATGTTTTTTCCTCACCCACAGTTTCACTATCAAGCGTGAGCACATCAGCAATCGCCTTACCGGTCTCCATATCAAAAAGTCTCCACACTCTCTTTGAGCAGGGTGTGGTGATTTTATTTACATTGTTACTGAGCATAATTGCCGGAAGCTTTTCACCATTTTTTTCAGTTTCGCAAAGCTTGTAAACACCATCAAGAACCGGAGATGAGGATGATGTTATAAGCTTTTCGCCTACAATAAAGCCATCTATCTTTGCACCCTGATTAAGCATATCCTTAATGAGCACCTCATCAAGTGAATTGGATGCATATATAGCACAATCAGGGAAGCCTGCCTCATCAAGCATTCTTCTTGCCCTTTTAGAGAGATATGTCATATCACCACTGTCAATAACAACTCCAGCAGGACGCAGTCCCTTTGGCACAAGCACATTATTGAATGCCTCAATCGCGTTTTTCACGCCACTGCCAAGGGTGTCATAAGTATCAACAAGCAATGCACCATCGTCGCCGTGCTCTTCAAGATAAGACTTGAATGCCTCAAGCTCACTGTCGAAAAGCTGTACCCAGCCATGCCCCATCATTGTGACAACGGGTATATCATATTTTCTTGCTGCAGGAAGAAGAGATGTGGCATCCACACCACCGATATATGCAGCCCTTGCACCCTCAATTGCAGCATCTGCACCATGGGCACGGCGAGCACCCATTTCCACAACCTGCTTACCAGATGCAGCCCTTGACACTCTGTTTGCTTTAGTGGCAACAAGGGTCTGATAATTTATGGTGTTAAGAAGAAGCGTTTCAATAAGCTGCGCCTGAATGGCAGGACCATGCACCTTTATAATAGGCTCATTGGGAAAAATGGGAGTGCCTTCAGGCATCGCATAAAGGTCACACTCAAACTTAAACTCTGAAAGATAGTTAACAAGCTTTTCAGAGAAGCCCTGCTCACGCAGATATGCTAAATCGCCATCATTAAAGGAAAGCGCCATTAATTTTTCACAAAGGGTTCCAAGACCAGCCATAACAGCAAAGCCACCCTTATCAGGAATCTCTCTGAAGAACATATCAAAGGTTTCAATTTCATTTTCCTTGCCTGCAGAAAGCAAGCCCTCTGCTGCCGAAAGGCAATTGTAATCTGCAAACAAACCGTTATAAGCACTCATAAGGCACCTCACAAAATGTTATATATTTCATTTTAACATAGAAAAAGCCATATATCAAATATTTTTTAGGGATTTCATATACATTAAATATAGAAAAACACTTGCAAGGTGATTTTCCTTGTGATAATATGATTTCATAGAATTTAGAATTCATTCAACGAAAGGGGTACTTTGGATGAGAATCAGGAAACAGCCAATCGGCACCAAAAACATCTGCGGAACCAAAGTTGAAGAAAGAAGAAAAGCTATAGGGATGAAACAAAAAGATCTTCTTACACAGCTTCAAATCCGTGGTGTGGACCTTAACGCTTCAGGGCTTTCAAAATTGGAGGGGCAGATTCGTTCCGTGTGTGACACAGAGCTTATCGCATTATCAGAAGTGTTAGGTGTATCAGTTAACTGGTTATTGGGACTCGAAGACTAAAATTTAATAGAAAAAGAAAATGTGTATCCATTATTTTACGGATACACATTTTTTATATTTCATAAAAATTTACAAATAATATTAGTACAATCTCACAAGACTTTGTCGAATTTTGTTGATTTACGAGCATAATTGTGATATCATACATAAAACGGAGGTGGGGAAATGACTATAAACAAAAGAATCAAGCAATTCAGAGAATATAACAATCTCAAGCCTGAAATCATTGCGGAAGCAATCGGCGTCTCACTTTCAGAGTATGAAAGCTTCGAAGACGGCACCTCAACCCCCACAATAGATATTATAAAGAAACTTGCAAAATCATATAAGGTAACCGATGATGAATTCTTAGGCTACACTCCCCGACTGGCCGTTTATGACATCACACAAGATTTTCCTCATGAGGATGAAAGTGTGGATGATAACACACTCAAAATGGCTGATCTTTCATGGGATGAGGCACAGATTATCTTGTATTACAGACAGCTTAAAGAGAAGGACGATATAATCTCCGAAATCATAAAAAGAAGAAATGAAAATAAATAAAAAAACAGTCATCGTTAAGATGACTGTTTTTGTTATCCGGAATCAAATTAAAGCTTAACAATTTCGCCCATCATGCCGGGAGTTGCAAATGCTGCATTGCTCTCATCTGTATCGATATGCATTGCAGGTGCAAAATTAGGATGAACACGACAAACAACATCACCGAAAATAAGTGAACGACCGTCTGACTCAACCTTAACACCAACAACCTCTTTATCCTCAACACCAAACTCTGATGCTGCATCAGGAGTGAGATGGATGTGTCTTTTAGCCACGATTACGCCTTCAGCAAGCTCAACCTCACCTTTAGGACCAACAAGCTTACAAGCACCACTGCCTGCAATGTCGCCACTCTCTCTTACGGGAGCAACAGCACCGATTGAACGAGCATCAGATGCTGAAATTTCAACCTGAGAGGAAGGTCTTGTGGGACCGAGGATAGAAACTGCAGGGAACTGACCCTTTGCACCAACAACAGCAACTCTCTCCTCACAAGCAAACTGACCCGGCTGTGAAAGATCCTTCTTTGGAGTGAGCTCGTAGCCCTCGCCGAAGAGGATATCAAGATCTTCTCTTGAAACATGAACGTGACGTGCAGATGTTTCGATAAGTACTTTTGACATTAAAAATCCTTCTTTCAAAATGCAAGTTTCCTTGCTTAATATTACAAGAAAATTATACACAAAACAAAAAGTCTTTGTCAAGTTTAAGAATGTACAATATTCGCTATTGATAAATGCTTTTTTATGTAATATTATCATATCCGATGATTAAATTTTTATAACAGGAGATATATTTACGGAATTACTGAAAGCACTTTTTGCTTTGTTTCTCAATATGATTCAAACATTCAACATTTTCCCGAAAACGCAACATGACTCCTTATTTTGTCCTTTTGCCCTATGAAAGCCTTGTGCTTTACCAATAAAACACGTCAGCTAAACAAGCTGACAGAGCAAAACAAAATCCCGAAACTCAATGGAGCTTCGGGATTCTTTATTAGTTTGAATTATTTACAAGCTTCTTCAACTGCAACTGCACATGCAACTGTTGCGCCTACCATTGGGTTGTTACCCATACCGATAAGACCCATCATTTCAACGTGAGCAGGAACTGAAGATGAACCTGCGAACTGAGCGTCTGAGTGCATACGACCCATTGTGTCAGTCATACCGTATGAAGCAGGACCTGCAGCCATGTTATCAGGGTGAAGAGTACGACCTGTACCACCACCTGAAGCAACTGAGAAATACTTCTTACCGTTTTCAACACATTCTTTCTTATATGTGCCTGCAACAGGATGCTGGAAACGAGTTGGGTTTGTTGAGTTACCTGTGATAGAAACGTCAACGCCTTCCTTCCACATAATTGCAACGCCTTCTGTTACATCGTTTGCGCCGTAGCAGTTAACCTTTGCACGAAGACCATCTGAATATGCCTTACGGAATACTTCTTTAACTTCACCTGTGTAGTAATCCATTTCTGTTTCAACATAAGTAAAGCCGTTGATTCTTGCGATAATCTGAGCAGCATCCTTGCCGAGACCGTTAAGGATAACTCTGAGAGGATTCTTTCTTACCTTGTTTGCCTTTTCAGCAATACCGATAGCACCTTCAGCAGCTGCGAATGATTCGTGACCTGCAAGGAATGCGAAGCACTCTGTCTCCTCTTCGAGAAGCATCTTACCGAGGTTACCGTGACCAAGACCAACTTTTCTCTGGTCAGCAACAGAACCGGGGATGCAGAAAGCCTGAAGACCTTCACCGATTGCAGCAGCAGCGTCAGCAGCTCTTGTGCAACCCTTCTTGATTGCGATAGCACAACCTACTGTGTAAGCCCACTTTGCATTTTCAAAACAGATTGGCTGAATGCCTTCTGTGATTTTGTATGGATCAAAGCCCTTAGCCTTGCAGATTTCAGCACACTCTTCAATTGAAGAAATGCCATATTTATTGAGAACGTCGAGAATCTGTTTCTCACGTCTGTTGTAAGATTCAAATAAAGCCATGGTTATACCTCCTTATTCCTTTCTTGGGTCAACGATTTTAACAGCGTCAGCAACACGGCCATACTGACCCTTTGCCTTTTCGAATGCTGTGTTAGCATCATCACCTGCTTTGATGAAGTCCATCATCTTACCGAAGTTAACGAACTGATAACCGATAATTTCATTTTCTTCATTAAGAGCAAGACCTGTAACATAACCGTCTGTCATTTCAAGATAACGAGGACCCTTTGCAAGAGTACCGTACATTGTACCAACCTGTGAACGAAGGCCCTTACCAAGGTCTTCAAGGCCTGCACCAACAACGAGACCGTCTTCTGAGAAAGCTGACTGTGTACGACCATAAACAATCTGAAGGAAGAGCTCTCTCATTGCTGTGTTGATAGCGTCACAAACAAGGTCTGTGTTAAGAGCTTCAAGGATTGTTCTGCCCGGAAGAATTTCAGATGCCATTGCAGCTGAGTGAGTCATACCTGAGCAACCGATTGTCTCAACAAGAGCTTCCTGGATAACGCCTTCCTTAACATTGAGAGTAAGCTTACATGTACCCTGCTGAGGAGCACACCAGCCAATACCATGAGTAAAGCCGGAAATGTCTTTAATCTCTCTTGCCTTAACCCACTTTGCTTCTTCCGGAATTGGAGCAGCACCGTGAGCAGCACCCTGAGCGATAGGGCACATTGTTTCAACTTCATGTGAATACTTCATTAATTTTGACTCCTTTCGGATGTTAATTTTTTACCAATCAATATTTTATTATATTTTCTTCTTCAAGTCAAGTAAAATGAGCATTTTCAAAACCACAAAAAACGACAGTTTGTTATGTTATTTTTATTTATTTTACATAAATATACTTGAAATTTTTTTCCGACGATATATAATGATATATTGGTTAAATATTATATATGGAATTTGATTTATTTCTGGTGAAAGGAGAAGAGTTATGGTATTTTCAAGTCTTTTGTTTATATTTGCATTTTTGCCTTTGTGCCTTGCTGCCTACTCTCTGTGCAAAAACAACACAGCAAGAAACATCATCCTTCTTATCTTCTCCCTCATCTTCTATACATGGGGCGAGCCTGTATATGTCCTTCTGCTCATTTCAATGACCTTCTGTGATTGGTTAATGGCAATACTCCTTGACAAGACAAAGGGACAGACTGTCCGAAGGCTTATTCTCTTTTCTGCCTGCACAATCAATCTTGGTCTTATCGGTGTGTTCAAATACACAGGCTTTATTCTCACAAATGTGCAGAACATCTTCGGAGTACCGGGTGTTATACCGAAAATAATTCTTCCCATAGGCATTTCATTTTATACCTTTCAGCTTCTGTCATATGTAGTGGATGTTTACAGAAAAGAGGTTCCGTCTCAAAAGAATTTTTTCTGGCTTCTTTTATATTCAAGTTTATTCCACCAATGCATTGCAGGACCCATTGTCAGATACAAGGATGTTGAAAACGATATTCTGAACAGAAGAGTGAATCACCGTGAAATTGCAGAGGGCATCACAAGATTCACCGTTGGTTTGGGCAAAAAGGTACTCATTGCAAACACCTGTGGCAGCCTTGCTGACACACTTCTTGTAACAGACAGCCTTATGGCATCATCTCCCACCGAGGCTCTTGCAGAATTATCCACCCGTTCAGCAGCAGGCTTGTGGCTTGGCATGTTATTCTATATGCTTCAGATATATCTCGACTTCTCTGCTTATTCGGATATGGCAATAGGCATGGGTCTTATGACAGGATTCCATTTCAAAGAAAATTTCAACTACCCATACATTGCAAAATCTGTAACAGATTTCTGGAGAAGATGGCACATTTCACTAAGCACATTTTTCAGAGATTATGTGTATATCCCATTGGGAGGAAACAGAAAAGGAAAACTCAAAACCTACAGAAATCTTCTTATTGTCTGGTTCCTCACAGGCCTGTGGCATGGTGCCTCATGGAATTTCGTTCTGTGGGGATTGTTCTTCTTCGTTTTCCTTTGTATCGAAAAGCTGGGACTTCTGAAAATCCTTGAAAAAACCCCCTCATTCTTCTCAAGGGCATATCTTCTGCTTGTTGTATATTTTGGCTGGATATTATTCAGATTTTCCGATTTCAGGTTTATACCCATTGTGCTTAAGGGACTCTTCTGCCAGAACGGAAACCCCCTTATGGATTTCGAAACGAAGACCTTATTCTTCGGCAATATCTTCTTCATTGTTGTGGCACTCATTGCAGTTACACCAGCAATAAAGCTCATTGGAGATAAATTGAAATCAAAGTCAACAGAGAAGAAATCTGTTTTTGTTATACTCACAATATTAAACATTATTTTGCCACTTACATTACTTGTGCTTTCAGCAATAAGCCTTGTAGGTGACGCTTATAATCCATTCATTTACTTCCAATTCTAAAACAACAAAACTAATGTCGGAGGCTGTTTGATGCTTTATAACAAACCCCATGATTTTTCATGGAAGCTTTCGGATTCTGCAAGAAGAAAGAAACCCGCAGCAGAAGCTCCGAGTGCTGAAATCAAACCCGACAATTTAACAAAAAAAGAACAGGCTGCCAGAAGCGTATCAGTACCCCCGGAAAAGGTTGATATCATTCTTGACGGCAAACCTGAATTTGCAAAAAACCTTGTTGTTGACGAGAACACAATTATTGATATCACACAAATGCCCGATATTGTCGGCGTTCCGATTCTTCAGTTCCCGTCACCTGCCGCAAAAACCGAGGAAGAATCCTCAGAGGTTGCTCCCCCACATGTAAAAAAAGCAGAAAAAAATAAAAAAGAAAAAAAGAACTCCATAAGAAAATCAACTCTTGCAAGAATCGCTTCATTCTTTATTGTGCTTTATGTAGTTACATTGGTTGCTTTCATCATTCCCTTGAGACCATCATATTCAGAGACGGAAAAAAGAAACCTTGCAGAGTTTCCGGAATTTTCAATAGAATCGTTCACACATGGTGATTACTTTGAGGATATTTCTACCTGGTTTTCCGATACCTTCCCCTTCAGAGAAAAGCTGACCCACTTCAGCTCGTCAATCAAAAAGCTTTATGGCTTCGGCAATGTGGAAATCCACGGTAATGTTGAAGCAGGTGACGATATTCCCGACCTTTCACCGGAGGAAGAGCCAACAGAAGCCTTGACCACAGAGCCTGTGACCACCCCACCAACAACACAGCCTGTTACTATGCCAAATGATGAACAGCTGAGCCTCGGAGGAGACCCCAACGCACCGAAGCCTGACATTCAAACACAAAACCTTGGTGCGATTATCGTTGCAGGTGACAGTGGCTATGAATATTACAATTTCTCAAAAATGCTTGCCCCACGCTACATTGATTCGGTAAGTGCAATCGGTGAAAGAGCCACTCTGTCGGGTAATGTTTATGCTATGGTTATTCCAACAAGCATTGATGTGACTCTTGATGACGCACTTCGCTCACAGGTCAACTCTGCAAATCAGGAGAAGGCATTGACTTATTTTAACGGCTCAATCAAAAACGCCATAGCAGTTGACACTGTTTATCCAACACTCCGTCAGCACAGACAAGAATACATTTATTTCCGCACTGACCACCACTGGACAGCCCTTGGTGCATACTACGCCTACACCAATTGGTGCAATGCGAAAGGAATTTCACCTGTTGCACTTTCACAATACAGCACAACCACCTTCTACGGCTTCACAGGCACCTTCTACACAGCAGCAGGGCAAAGCTCAACCCTTGAGGCAAATTCAGATAAGGTTACAGCCTACCTTCCATTCAACAACCACACCTGCACCATCACAAAAGAAGATGGCACTGTTTACAACTGGAATGTTATTCAGGATGTTAAGGATTACGGCTCAACTCTTAAATACCTTACCTTCATCGGTGGTGATAATGCCCTTACAACAATTGAAAATCAGGATAACACAAGTGGCGACACCTGTATTGTTATAAAGGACAGCTACGGAAATGCATTCGTACCCTTCCTGATTCCTCATTATAGCAAGATATATGTCATTGATCCTCGTCACTACGAAGGCACACTCCAGGAATTCTGCGAAGGAAAGAGCATTACAGACATCATCTTCATTTCCAACATTTCCACAACAAGAAATGAAATATTCATAAAATCAATGGAAGGCTTAGTTCAATAATTAAGGCATGACTCAGGTAAATTCATTCTCAAAAGGTTTAAATGACGGAATACCAATTTGCTTAGGCTACTTTTCGGTAGCCTTTGCCTTTGGTATTTTTGCAGTTGAAAGCGGATTGACAGTATGGCAATCTGTAATAATATCACTCACAAATCTCACAAGTGCAGGTCAGCTTGCTGGCGTGCCCATAATTACTTGTGGTGGTACACTGACAGAGCTCGCTTTATCGCAGCTTGTTATCAACGCCCGTTACTCTCTTATGTCTATTTCTCTGTCGCAGAAATTCTCGCCCAAGGTAAAATCTTGGGACAAGCTGCTTATTGCCTATGGTAACACAGATGAGGTCTTTGCTGTTGCTCACTCAAATGATGGTGAAATCGGGAAAAAATATATGTGGGGACTCATTCTCCTCCCTGTAATCGGTTGGACAGGTGGCACTTACGCGGGTGCAATGGCAGGAAACATACTCCCTGCCGAAGCGATTTCCGCCTTAGGACTTGCCATATACGGAATGTTTATTGCAATCATTGTGCCCGTGGCAAAAAAAGAAAAAAAGACTGCATTATGTGTGCTTCTTGCAATAGCACTGAGCTGTATTTTCCGTTATCTCCCTGCATTGAGCATTGTGCCATCAGGCTTCACTGTTATCATCTGTGCCGTGACAGCAAGTGTTGTTTTTGCGATACTTGCCCCTATTGACACAGCAGAGAAGGAGGGCGCAGCAAGTGAATAACCAAAAATTCCTCCTCTATCTCCTTGTTATGGCAGGCGTTACATATCTTGTGAGAATGATTCCCATGGTGCTTTTCAAGGAAAAGATTAAAAATAAATTCATTCTTTCCTTTTTGCACTACATTCCATACACCGTACTTGCTGTAATGACTGTGCCGGCTTGCTTCCATGCAACAGGAAGCGTTTTCTCAGCCGTTATTGGCTTTACAATTGCTGTTGTGGCTGCACTTCGCGGAAAGGGTCTTACATTCGTTGCCTTCCTTTCCTGTGGTGGAGTTTTCATAACAGAGCTTGTTATGTATGCTTTACGATGATTAAACGGTAAACACTGTTGTGTTTACCGTTTTCTTTTACATATCACTTAAGGCTTTGAATTCATAACCCTGTTCTCGTGCCTGATCTATTATATCACCCATAGCTTCTGCGTTATCCTTTGATACAGAATGAAGCAAAAGAATACAACCAGGGTGAAGCCTTTGAGTCACCGTTTCCACGGCATATTGCTTACCTCTGACAACCGATGTATCCCAATCTGCATAGGCAGATGACCAAAACACGGATTTAAATTCAAGATTTTGAACCATATCCAAGGCACTTTCACTGCAGGCTCCTTCAGGAAACCTGAAAAATGGTGCCGAATAGCCGAACCTCTCGCGAAGGTGATTATCAAGATTTTCAATTTCCTCAACCATTTCCGTTCTGCTTATCTTTGAGAAATTCTTGTGCTTTGCCGAGTGATTGCCAACAATGTGCCCTTCCTTAATCATTCTTGCCACAAGTTCGGGTGATGACTCAACATAATCAAGCGTAACAAAGAAAGTGGCTGTAACACCCTTTTGCTTGAGTGTATCAAGTATTTTCTCTGTATTTCCGTTTTCATAGCCACAGTCAAATGTCAGATAAATTACTTTTTTACCACTCGTGTCGAGACATAAGCCGCCATGCTTCTCGTAAATTTTCTGATTATTCAATGAAATCTCGTGAGGAACACCATTTTTTGACACACCGAAGCTGTGATTAATTGCCTCTGTGCTCAGCTTACGGATATTATCGGGGTCAACTATGGGCATATTCCTTTTGGGAAGAGGTTCAAAGCCTGTGTAGGTTTCTCTTGTGCCTGTATCCTTACCACACAGTGGTGTAAGCTTTTTTGTTGTAACGTCCATGGGTGCAGGGTCAGGCGATGTGGTTTTCTCAGTGGTTGCCACATCAGAGGACGGAGCTGATGTCTGTGTCTGCGATTCAACGGGAGCTACCGTTTTCCCTCCACATCCGGATAAAGTAAAGCAAAGTGATATGACTATAAGCATTATTATACATTTTTTCATCTTATCACCTCAGAAGCCGCAGATAACTGCGACTTCTTTTTTCACAAATTATTTCATCATTGAATTTACACTGCCCACAATGTTATCCATTGTCTTAACGGTTTTCTTTGCAAGCTTTTTCATTCTTGATTTTGTGCTTCTGCTGTTCACAACACCTGCTGCAACCGCCGCCGCAACACCAACTGCCATTGCAGCACCGCCAACCCTTGCCATATTTTCCGTGCTCATCTTCATTTTCATGATTTCACCTCCAAAATTTTTTAAAGCACTCATTCACATTGAACAATTGCTCAATATAAGTTTTCCCACATAAGTGGACTAAAAAGCTTTTCAGGAATGAAAATATAATGGAAGATTGACCATAAAATAAGCTGATAATTACCAAAAAATTTACAAATTGAATATTGAATATATGACTGATTGGTGTATAATATTTTTTGTTGTTAACCAAAGGATGTGATACGATGGAAAACCAGAAAAGGCTTATTGCTATAAATGATATTTCAGGCTTCGGTAAATGCTCTCTAACTGTTGCGTTGCCAATTATTTCCGCTGCAGGAATTGAGACCGTGTGTATGCCCACAGCAGTGCTTTCCACCCACACAGGTGGCTTTGAAGGCTTCACATACCGTGATTTAACAGAAGATATGCCAAGAATTGCAGACCACTGGAAAACCATCGATATCAACCCTTCTGCTATTTATTCAGGCTTTCTCGGCTCCTTTGACCAGATTGATATTGTGAAGAAATTTGCAGATGATTTTAAATCTGATTCGTGCATCTTTATTGCAGACCCTTGCATGGCAGACCACGGAAAGCTTTATTCTGTCTTTAATGACAGCTTCGCAAAAGAAATGGCTTCCCTTTGCGCCAAGGCAGATATTATTCTCCCTAACATCACAGAAGCCTGCTTTATGGTTAACGAAGAATTCATTGACGGAGTACATACCGAGGAATATATTAAAAGCCTTCTTAACCGACTCCTTGATATGGGTGCCCAAAATGTTATTCTTACCGGCGTTTCCTTCAAGGAGGATGAGCTTGGTGCTGCTTGTATGGGTCAGGACAGATGTCCACACTATTATTTTGAGAAGCGTCTCGAGGGTGCTTACCATGGCACGGGAGATGTTTTTGCCAGCTCCTTCTGTGGTGCGATTCTCAATGGCTTCTCCCTTCACGATGCAATGGCGATTGCTGTGAAATATGTGTGCGATTGCATTAAAAGAACAAAAACTATGGATAGACCTATTAAATACGGGGTTGACTTTGAAAGAGGTATCCCCTTCTATATAAAGGAACTTGGTTTAATATGAGCGAATTGAATATTGTTCTTGTGGAGCCTGAAATCCCACAAAACACGGGCAATATCGCCCGTACCTGTGCTGCAACAGGTGCAAGACTTCACATAATAAAGCCTATGGGCTTCACAATTGATGACAAAAAGCTCAAACGGGCAGGACTTGATTATTGGTATTTGCTTGATTTGACCTATTATGAAAACATCGGTGAATTTTTTGAAAAAAACAAGGATGGTAAATTCTTCTTTTTCACAACAAAAGCGAGACAAACCCATTCGGATGTTACATATCCGGACAAATCATACCTGATTTTCGGCAAGGAAACCAAGGGACTTCCCGAAGAATTGCTTTTAGAGCACCCAGACGAATGTGTGAGAATCCCTATGATTAACGATGCAAGGAGTCTCAATCTTTCAAACTCTGTTGCAATTGGTGTTTATGAAGCACTCAGACAGCTGGGCTATCCAACTCTTCAAAATAAGGGTGAGCTTCATAATTATAAATGGTAAACAAAAACTCGGATGATAAAAATCATCCGAGTTTGTTTTATTTATCTATTGCCTTACTTGCCACTGCATTAAGACTCATGTCTGCTCTTTTACCTGCAAGGAATTCATAATAGCCCTGAGAAGCTATCATTGCAGCATTATCGCCACAATATTTAAGCTCTGGCATATAGAGCTTTATTCCCTCTTTGTTGCATTCCTCGAGCATTACTCTGCGAAGCCTTGAGTTTGCAGACACACCACCTGCAAGAACAATCTCCTTTGAGCCCACATCCCTTGCAGCAAGCATTGTGTGTGAGCAAAGAAGGTCTGTGACAGCCTTTATGAAGGAGGCGCCCAGATCCTCTGCCTTAACCACCTCGCCCTTCTGCGAAGCATTGTGAACAAGATTGACAGCAAAGGTTTTAAGTCCCGAAAAGCTGAAATCATACGGTGAATCAGCAACCTTAGGCTTCGGAAATTTATATTTATTCTCATCTCCGTTAACAGAGATTTTATCAAGATTAACGCCTCCGGGATAAGGAAGACCAACTGTTCTTGCAGCCTTATCCATAGCCTCACCTGCTGCGTCGTCACGAGTTCTGCCGACAACCTCAAATTCCGTATAGGATTTCACATTTATAATATGGCTGTGACCACCTGAAACCACAAGAGAAAGGAATGGTGGCTTAACATCTTTATCTGATATGTAGTTTGCTGCAATGTGACCTCTGAGGTGATGAACAGGCACAAGTGGTATGCCTGTTGAAAGAGACAGACCCTTTGCATAATTCACACCCACAAGAAGGGCACCTATAAGGCCCGGGGCATATGTTACAGCAATTGCATCAATATCCTTGAGTGTGCAGCCGGCATCACTGAGTGCCTTCTCCACAACACCACATATTGCTTCGGTATGACGACGGGAAGCGATTTCCGGCACAACACCACCATATATTTTGTGCTCCTCCACCTGAGAAGCGATCACATTTGATAAAACTACTCTTCCATCCTCAACAACAGCTGCCGCTGTTTCATCACAAGAGGATTCAATTCCAAGAATTTTCATAATTAACCTACTTTAAATTAACTGTCATTAAAACTGCATTCTCGCGAGGGCTTTCGTAGAATGCTTTTCTGGTACCCACTTCTTCAAAGCCTTGCTTTTTATAAAGAGCCCGGGCAGAGGTGTTGGATTCTCTCACCTCAAGAGTGATAAAATCTGCGTTTTCGTCTTTGCTGATCTTAACAAGCTCTTTTATAAGTGCAGTTGCCACACCCTGCCTTCTGAAAGCACCGGAAACTGCAACATTGGTGATATACACCTCACCCACAACATTGTGAGCGCCTATATACCCTGCTACCTTTCCGTTGCAAAGTGCAACGAAAAACCTTCCGTGTGAATTCTTCAGCTCATCGGCAAGAGCCTTATCAGACCAAGGTGTGCTGAAGCACTCCCTCTCAATGTGTGCAAGAGAAGCTATATGCTCCTCACTCATTTTAACAATTGCAACATCCATCATTTTGTGTCGTACCAGGTCTTTCCACAAGCAACCTCAACAGTAAACGGAACAGACATTTCACAAGCTGTTTCCATTGTTTTCTTGAGAAGGTCTGCCACCTGCTGTGCTTGTTCTTCGGGAGCCTCAATAATCAATTCATCGTGCACCTGCATTATGAGACGAGCCTCGGGGAATTCCTCTTTAAGACGCTCATATACTCTTATCATTGCGATTTTGATAATATCAGCTGCTGTGCCCTGAATGGGCATATTCATTGCCACCCTCTCTCCAAAGCTTCGTCTTATGGCATTTGACTCATTAAGCTCAGGGAGATATCTTCTTCTGCCGAAGAAGGTTTCTGCATATCCCTTATCCTTGGCAGACGCTTTAGCATTCTCCATAAATGCAGCAACACCCGAATAGTTAGCAAGGTAGCCTTTAATATAACGGTCTGCCTCCTGAACAGATGTGCCGATATCCTGAGAAAGTGAAAATGCACCGATACCATAGACAATACCGAAATTGACAGCCTTTGCCTTGCGTCTGTCTGAAGAGGTTACCTCTTCAAGTGGGACTCCCATAACCTGAGAGGCTGTAACCGAATGAATATCAACACCATTCACAAATGCATCTGTCATATTCTTGTCACCTGCAAGGGCAGCAAGAACACGAAGCTCAATCTGCGAATAGTCGGCGTCAACGAGAAGACAGCCTTCCTTTGCAACAAAGAAACGCCTGAGCTCTCTGCCCTGCTCTGTCCTCACAGGAATATTCTGAAGATTAGGCTCGGCAGAGGAAATTCTGCCTGTACGCGTTTCTGTCTGATTGAGGGTTGAATGAATTCTTCCATCATTATCAATAACCTTAAGAAGACCCTCGCAATATGTGGATTTAAGCTTCGCCAATGCACGGTATTCGAGAATAACATTTATAATAGGATGCTTATCCCTCAAGGACTCAAGCACCTCGGCGTTTGTGGAATATCCACTTTTGGTTTTCTTTTTATGAGGAAGATTCAGCTTATCCTCATCAAAGAGAATTTCACTTAATTGCTTTGGTGAATTGAGGTTAAATTCACACCCTGCTATTTCGTAGACAGTGGAAAGACACTCTTCAAGTCGTGCTGAAATCTTATCGTTATAATTTTCAATACCCTCTCTGTCCACAAGGAAGCCTTCTCTCTCCATTGAAGCAAGAACTCTTGCAAGAGGCAGCTCAATTTCCTTGAGAAGCTTTTCCTGATTTTTTTCCTTAATGGCGGCAAGAAGCTTTATGCTAAGAGACTCAATCACAGCAGCAGAATGAACATAATCCTTCTCTGCCTCATAGAATTCAGTTAACTCCCCTGAATCAATCTTAACAGGACCGAGAGAATATGCTCCACAAAGGGCACTTACTGAATAATCACTTGAATTGGGATTGAGAATATATGCTGCAAGAGATGTGTCAAGCGAGAGATTGTTAACCTTTATGCCACTTGAATCGCAGAAGCTGTAAAGCCTCTTGGAGTCATCTGTATATTTCTCAATTGACTCATCGCTGAACAAGTCGGAAACAAAGCCAAGAAACATAAAATCAGAATTCGGGGTGAGAACAACTCCATTTTCTGTTTTAAAAAGAAGATATTCAATTCCGCAATCATTATATTTAACTGTAAAATAAACCTTACCGGCTGACTTGAAATCAGAATAGAGCTTCTGATAATCTGTTTCACTGAAAAGTCTTATCATTTCAGCTTCGGATTCATCCACAGCCTGAGCCTCCTCAAAATTAAGCCTTTTGAGGATTTTGAACATTTCAAGTGATGACAGAAGCTTTGTAGCCTTAACAGCATCAGGCGCACCAATAAGGTAGGACTGAAGATTTGTATCAATGGGTGCCTCAAGGCAGATTGTGCCCAGCTTCTTACTGAGAAACGCATTATCTTTTGAAGCTTCAAGCTTGATCCTCATTCCTGCCTTGATATCAAGGCTCTCTAAATTATCATAGATATATTCAATTGAATGGAATTTCTGTATCAGCTCCTGTGCACCCTTTTCACCGATACCTGCTACACCGGGGATATTATCGGATGTGTCACCCTGAATTGCCTTGATATCAATAAGTTCTTCCGGTGTCACACCATAAACCTCATTGATTTTTGCACAGTCATACACAACGGTGGTGGATTTACCCATTTTAGTGGTTGCAAGAAGAACATTTACATTGTCTCTTACAAGCTGAAGACTATCTCTGTCACCAGTGAGAATATAACAGAAATCATTCTCTCCACAGGCTGCCGAAAGTGTGCCTAAAATATCATCTGCTTCATACCCCGGCTTCTCAACCACAGCAATACCCAAAAGACCGAGAAGCTCCTTAAGAGTCGGAAACTGCTCAATGAGCTCCTGGGGTGCAGGCTTACGTGTGCCTTTATATTCACCATACATTTCGTGACGGAAGGTTGGATGCTTTACATCAAAAGCCACAGCAACAGAATCAGGCTTATGCTCTTCAAGAAGACCCAGAAGAATGTTCATAAATCCGAAAATACCGTTTGTGTATTTTCCATCCTTGGTGGTGAGCAAACGGATTCCATAATAGGCTCTGTTCAATATTGAGTTTCCGTCAATAACAAGAATTTTCATAATTACCTCACAGATTGAGTGTTTCAAGTGTTACGAAGTGATAGCTGTTTTGCTTAAGATAGTTCTCTTCACTGAGTGCTCTCAGACAGCCCAGCGCACCTGCATCTGTCTGATTACCGGGAATCTGCACCTTGATGCCCGTGGCATCAGCAATGCATTTATCAAGAGCATACATATTTGAAAGTCCACCACAAAGGAAAATACCATCATCGGTGATATCCCTCACAAGCTCAGGTGGGGTAATTTCAAGCACTCCCAACACAGCTCTACATATATCATCAATGCTGTCCCGAAGAGCATAGTTAATCTCCTGAGCAGTTACCTCAAAGAATTCCGGCATACCATCTGAAAGATTTTTGCCTTTTGCAACAGCTGCAATTGTTTCATCTCGCATTCTTGCACCGGCAAGAGTATTTTTCAGTTCCCCTGCCGTGAGTCTGCCTACGGAAATGCCACGGGTTGCCTTAAGGTGGTTTTTGATTTTCTTATCCATATCGTTTCCGCCAACAGAAACGCTTTTTGCAACCGCTATGCTCCCCATTGTTACAACAGCAACGCTTGTTGTACCTGCACCAACATCCACAATCATTGTGCCATATGGTCTGTCAAGCATAACACCTATACCGAGAGCAGCTGCAAGAGGCTCTTCAATAAGAGTTGCTCTGCCTGCACCCGCTCTGAGCACGCAGCCAAGAATATTTCTTTTTTCAAGATTTGTGATGCCTGCAGGCATGGTGGCAACAACGGTGGGCTTGAATATTTTGTTTTTACAGATTCTGTCAAGAAAAACCTTGAGAAGCTTTTCGGTGTTCTCAAGCTCGGAAACCCCACCACTGAGAATGGGCTTCACAAGCTGAATTGCATCAGGACAGCGACCTGTCATTTCAAGTGCTTTTTCTCCTGCTTCAAGAACAAGCCCCGTTTCCCTTTCAAGGGCAATAACAGAAGGCTCACGCAGCACGACGCCTTTACCCTCAACTGCAGCTGTGATGTAGCCCGTGCCGATATCAAGACCGATTTTCATACCAACCATTGTTTCACCTCATTTCATAAACATCTATCATATAATTATATACCAGATTGCTTTTTTTGTAAACAAGAAAACCACGATTATTTGATTGTTTACAAAGGGAGATTTTTATTGTACAATGAATGAGACAATACAAATATTTTCTTGGAGGAAATTACATGGCAGGCGTAAAAAATTCAAAGCTTAAGCTTTTATATCTCGCAGAGATTTTCGAGAAGAAAACTGATGAAAACCACTACATCACTGCAACTCAGCTTTGTGATGAGCTTGAAAAGATGGGTATTCAAGCAGAGAGAAAATCCATATATAAGGATATTGATGTTTTGCGCGAATATGGCTATGATATCATTCACGAAGGCGCAAGAAACAGTGGTGGATATTTCCTTGGTGCAAGGAAATTTGAGCTTGCTGAAATCAGACTTTTAGCCGATGCTGTGCAGGCTGCAAACTTCATTTCGCAAAAGAAAACAAACCAGCTTCTCACAAAAATTGAGAGCTTTGCAAGTGAAAAACAGGCAAAAATTCTTCACTCTCAGGTTTATGTTGATAACAGACCTAAATGCAAAAATGAAGAGATTTATTACACCATAAGTCTTCTCGATGAAGCCATCACCAAGGGTGTGAAGGTCAGCTTTACATACACAAGAAGAAAGATTACCGATGAATTTAAAACAGCAAACGAAGAAAAAACATTCACCGTAAGTCCTTATGCACTCATCTGGTCCGAGGACCATTATTATGTTGTGTGCAACAACGAAAAATATGATAACCTTATGCATCTTAGAATTGATAGAATAAAGCATCTCACTGTAAAAAATGAAAAATACCGTCACTTCTCCGAGGTTTCTAATTACAAAAACAGCTTTGACTCTGCTGACTATGCTTCAAAGCTCTTTAATATGTATAGTGGCGAGCAGAAGCCTATGGAGCTTATCTGTGAAAACGAGCTTCTTGAAACAATGCTTGACCGTTTCGGTGAAAGAGTGAAGGTGCAGAAGGTTGATGATAATAGCTTTCTCTTAAGAACAAATGCTGTTGTCAGCGATGGTCTTGCAGCATGGGTGCTTCAGTTTGGCGGAAGAGTAACCGTAAAAATGCCCAAGGAGCTTATCAGATCCGTTAAGGAAAAGGCCCATGATTTACTTGATAAATACGAATAATACATTCATAAAACAAAAACTCGGTTCCCTTACGGAAACCGAGTTTTTTAATTTGGAATTATTTGTAATACTCAACAGCAGCCTTGAACATCTTGATATCGTAGTTACCGGGAACATTCTTATAAAGACCATCACCGATACGCTCGCTGTGACCCATTTTACCAAACACTCTGCCATCAGGTGATGTAATACCCTCAATAGCAAACATTGAATCATTTGGATTGAAATGAACATCGCTTGTGGCATTGCCTTCAAGGTCAACATACTGTGTTGCAATCTGACCGTTTGCTGCAAGCTCTCTGATAAGCTCTTCACTTGCAAGGAAACGACCCTCACCATGAGAGATCGGCACATTATAAATCTCTCCAACCTCTGTGAGCGCAAGCCATGGAGACTTGTTGGAAGCGATTCTTGTCTGCACAATTCTTGACTGGTGACGAGCAATTGTGTTGTATGTAAGCGTCGGGCAATTCTCATCTGTGTCGATAATCTTTCCATAAGGAACAAGCCCCAATTTAATGAGTGCCTGGAAACCGTTACAGATACCACACATGAGACCGTCTCTGTTTTCAAGAAGGTCTGTTACACCGTCTTTAACGGCTGCATTACGGAAGAATGCTGTGATAAACTTACCTGAACCATCAGGCTCATCACCACCTGAGAAGCCACCGGGGATGAAAATCATCTGAGCATCCTTGAGCTTTGTAGCAAATTCATTTACACTCTCTGTGATGCCTGCTGATGTTCTGTTCTTGATAACAATGATTTCGGGCTCAGCACCTGCATCACGAACAGCCTTTGCTGAATCGAACTCACAGTTTGTGCCGGGGAATGCCGGAATGAGAATCTTTGGCTTTGCAACCTTGATTGCAGGAGCCTTACGCTCTGTTGCTGAGAATGAGAAGTTTTCAACCTTTGTGCCTGTGTCTGCAATATTGCAGCTATAAACACTTTCAAGCTTATCCTCATAAATCTTGAGAACATCTGTAAGATCAAGACTTTCACCACCAAGTGTGAACACAGCCTTTTCTGTCACTGTACCGATAAACTCACCATCGATATCCTCAGTTGCTTCAAGGATAAATGAAGCGTAGTTATATTTAAAGAGGTTTTCAACGGTCTGAGAAGCATCGAAATCAAAGCCGAAGCCGTTACCAAACGCCATCTTCATAATTGCCTCTGCAATACCACCCATACCTGGTGTGTAGCAGGAAACAGCCTTGCCCTCACGAAGAAGTGCACAAACTGTGTCAAATACCTTAAGAAGAGAGGCTGTAACAGGAAGTCCGTTTTCATCCATTTCAGGCTTAACAAGATAAACCTTGTTACCTGCCTTTTTGAATTCAGGAGAAACGATATCCTTAACCTTTTCTGTTGTAACAGCAAATGAAACGAGTGTAGGAGGAACATCGAGATCTTCGAATGTACCACTCATGGAGTCCTTACCGCCGATTGAGCCTACACCAAGCTCCTTCTGTGCTTCAAAAGCACCGAGAAGTGCTGCAAGTGGCTTACCCCAACGCTTTGGCTCTTTGTTTACTCTCTCAAAATATTCCTGGAATGTGAGATATACATCCTCGAACTTTGCACCTGTGGCAATAAGCTTACAGATTGACTCAACCACAGCAAGATACGCACCATGATATGGGCTCTTTTCTGTGATGAATGGGTTGTATCCCCATGACATAAGTGAGCAATCATCTGTATGCTTTTTCTCAACGGATATCTTCTGTACCATTGCCTGAATTGGTGTGAGCTGATACTTACCACCGAATGGCATAAGCACTGTACCTGCACCGATTGTTGAGTCAAAACGCTCTGAAAGACCACGCTTTGAGCAGATGTTAAGGTCATCTGCCATAGCCTTCATATTATCTGTGAAGCTGCCGCTGATTTCTTTATCAAAGCTCTGTGGCTTTGCAGCTTCAACATCAACGTGCTTGTCTGCACCGTTTGAGTTAAGGAATTCTCTCTTGATATCACAGATAACCTTGCCGTTCCATGTCATAACAAGTCTTGGATCTTCAGTTACCTCTGCAACAGGACAAGCCTGAAGGTTTTCTGTTGCTGCGAGTTCAAGGAATTTACCAACATTTTCTTTTTCGATAACAACAGCCATTCTCTCCTGAGATTCGGAGATAGCAAGCTCTGTACCATCAAGACCTTCATATTTTTTCGGAACTGCGTTAAGGTCAATCTTAAGACCATCTGCAAGCTCACCAATTGCAACCGATACGCCACCGGCACCAAAGTCATTGCAACGCTTGATCATCTGAGTTGCTTCTTTATTTCTGAACAATCTCTGAAGCTTTCTTTCTTCAGGAGCATTACCCTTCTGAACCTCAGCACCACAGGTTTCAAGAGAATCTGCTGTGTGAGATTTTGAAGAGCCTGTTGCACCACCACAGCCATCACGACCTGTTGAGCCGCCGAGAAGAATAACAACATCTCCCGGAGCAGGACACTCACGGCGAACATTTTCCTGAGGAGCTGCTGCAACAACAGCACCGATTTCCATACGCTTTGCAGCATAACCCGGATGATAAAGCTCATCTACGATACCTGTTGCAAGACCAATCTGGTTACCGTATGAAGAATAACCTGCAGCAGCAGTTGTAACGATTGTACGCTGAGGAAGCTTGCCCTTGATTGTTTCTGAAACAGGCTTCAATGGATCTGCTGCACCTGTAACACGCATTGCACCGTAAACATAAGCACGACCTGAAAGTGGGTCACGGATTGCACCACCGATACAGGTTGCTGCACCACCGAATGGCTCGATTTCTGTTGGGTGGTTATGAGTTTCGTTCTTAAATAAGAGAAGCCATGGCTCTGAAACACCATCAACATCAACATTGATTTTAACTGTGCAGGCATTGATTTCTTCTGATTCGTCAAGCTTATCAAGCTTACCGTTAACCTTAAGATATTTAACAGCAACAGTTGCAAGATCCATGAGACAGATTGGCTTTGTTCTTCCAAGCTCTTTTCTCACATTGAGATAATCCTCATAAGCAGACTGGAGAAGCTCATCCTCAAACTTAACACTGTCAATAACTGTGAGGAAGGTTGTGTGACGACAGTGGTCTGACCAATATGTGTCAATCATTCTGATTTCTGTGATTGTTGGGTCACGATCTTCAGATTTGAAATACTGCTGACAGAATGCGATATCATCTGCATCCATTGCAAGACCATAATCCTTAACAAAATTCTCAAGACCTGCTCGGTCAAGGGCGATAAAGCCGGTGAGAGTTTCAACCTCAGTTGGAATATCATAATTCATTGCAAGAGTCTCAGGCTTCTCAAGTGTTGCCTCTCTTGCTTCAACAGGGTTAATAACATATTTTTTGATCTCTGCAATATCTTCTGCAGAAAGGTTACCGTAAAGAGCATAAACCTTTGCACTCTTTACTGTAGGACGCTCACCCTGTGAGATAATCTGAATACACTGTGCAGCTGAATCTGCTCTCTGGTCAAACTGACCGGGAAGGAACTCAACAGCAAAGACAGTTGCACCACTTAAATCAACATCTGCAGATGCGATGTCGAGCTGAGGCTCTGAAAATACTGTTTTGATAGCATAGCTGAAAAGCTCCTCAGTGATATTTTCAGCATCATAACGATTTATAACTCTAACATCTTCAAGACTTTTAATGCCGAGAAGTGTACGAGCATCATTCAAAAGAGACTTTGCTTCATTTGCAAGCTCTTTTTTCTTTTCAACAAATACTCTGAATACCATTTCTTAATCCTCCAATACTGCAAGGGCTTTTGCACCGATATCACTACGATAAAATGCATTGTCAAAGTGAATTTTCTTAACAAGGCTGTATGAGCTTTCAACTGCTGATTTCAAATTTTCCTCAACAGCCGTAACACCAAGAACTCTTCCTCCGTTTGTGAGAAGCTTTGAGTCCTTGAGAACAGCACCTGCAACATAAACATTGTTTTCAATCTCTGCAGGGATTGTCAGTTCAAAGCCCTTTTCATAGCTCTGTGGATAGCCTGCAGATGCCATAATAACACAAGCAGCACTCTTGTTACTGAACTTAACCTCAAGCTCACCGAGTCTTCCCTCTGTCACAGCCATCATAACAGTTAAAAGATCGCTTTCAAGAAGAGGAAGCACAACCTGTGTTTCAGGGTCACCGAAGCGGCAGTTATACTCAATCACCTTGGGTCCCTTTGGCGTAATCATAAGTCCGAAGTAAAGACAACCCTTGAATGTTCTGCCTTCGTTATTCATTGCATTGATTGTAGGTAAAAAGATCTTTTCCATACACTCTGCAGCAACTGACGCTGTGTAATATGGGTTTGGAGCTATTGTGCCCATACCACCTGTATTGAGGCCTGTATCGTTATCCCCTGCACGCTTGTGGTCCATGGAGGAAACCATAGGAGCAACTGTCTTGCCATCTGTAAAGGCGAGCACCGAAACCTCAGGTCCTGTGAGGAACTCCTCGATAACAATATTGTCACCACTTGAGCCGAATGCCTTGTCCTGCATCATGGAAACAACAGCAGCCTTAGCCTCTTCTCTTGTCTGTGCAATGATAACACCCTTTCCCAGTGCAAGACCATCAGCCTTGATAACTGTGGGAACAGGAGCTGTTTCAAGATACGCGAGAGCTGCCTGCATATCATTGAAAACCTCATACTCTGCTGTGGGGATACCATATTTTTTCATAAGGTTTTTTGAGAAAACCTTACTACCCTCTATGATTGCTGCATTTGCTCTTGGTCCGAAGCAAGGAATCCCCTTCGCCTCAAGAGCATCCACACAGCCGAGCACAAGTGGATCATCAGGTGCCACAACAGCATAATCAATTGCGTTTGTAACAGCAAATTCTACGATTTTGTCAATCTCCTTTGCACCGATATCAACAAGTGTGGCATCCTTTGCCATACCACCGTTACCGGGGAGCGCAAAAATCTCTGTTACAGATTTATTCTCTTTAATTTTCTTGATGATAGCGTGTTCTCTTCCGCCACCACCAACAACCATTATTTTCATAAATATACCTCAATCAATGGAAGATATTGTTTTGTTTTTTCATTTGCACCAAGCACTGAAGGGACGCGTGGGCAAATTTATTAATACTTTAAATTCAAAAGAAATTTGTTCACAGCAATCCTTGTGCGAGTGGTGCTGTATATGGATACTGCCCCGAGCACAAAAGGGACGCTGTGGGCAAATTTATTTGAATTTTAGTGGTGGAAGAGTCGCATACCGGTAAACGCCATTGCCATATCGTACTTATCAGCACACTCAATAACAACGTCATCACGGATTGAGCCACCCGGCTCTGCGATGTACTTAACGCCACTCTTCTTTGCACGTTCAATGTTATCGCTGAATGGGAAGAATGCATCTGAACCGAGAGCAACACCATCTATTGTTTTGAAATATTCCTTAACATCCTCATCTGTGAGAGGTGCGGGCTGCTCTGTGAAATATTTCTGCCAGATACCGTCAGCACAAACATCTTCTTCATTCTTGTTGATGTAGCCATCAATAACATTGTCACGATCAGGTCTGCCGAGAGTATCCTTGAAAGGAAGGTTAAGAACCTTCTCGTGCTGACGAAGGAACCATGTGTCTGCCTTTGTACCTGCAAGACGTGTGCAGTGGATTCTTGACTGCTGACCTGCACCAACACCGATTGCCTGACCATCCACAGCGTAGCAAACGGAGTTTGACTGTGTATATTTAAGAGTAATGAGTGCTATGATAAGGTCACGCACAGCGCTTTCAGGCATCTCTTTATTCTGTGTCACGATGTTTGAAAGCAACTCTCTGTTGATTTCAAAATTATTTCTGCCCTGCTCAAAAGTGATACCGTAAACCTGCTTTGTCTCAATTGGTGCAGGAACGTAATCAGGGTCAATTTTAACGATATTATAGTTACCGTTTCTCTTTGACTTGAGAATTTCAAGTGCTTCAGGCTCATAACCCGGAGCAATGATGCCATCAGATACCTCGCGCTTAATCATAAGAGCTGTTGTAACATCACAAACATCTGAAAGTGCTACCCAGTCACCGAAGGAGCACATTCTGTCTGTACCTCTTGCTCTTGCGTAGGCACAAGCAAGAAGAGAATCATCAAGACCTTCAATATCATCTACGAAGCAAGCCTTTTTGAGTGTATCTGAAAGAGGTACACCAACAGCTGCTGATGTTGGACTGACATGCTTGAAGGAGGTTACAGCAGGAAGACCAAGTGCCTCCTTAAGCTCTTTAACAAGCTGCCATGAGTTGAATGCATCAAGGAAATTTATGTAACCCGGTCTGCCACAAAGAATTTCAATAGGAAGCTCGCTACCATCCTGCATGTAAATTTTTGAGGGCTTCTGATTTGGGTTACAGCCATATTTCAATTCAAATTCTTTCATTTCAAATTCTCCTTACTTGTTCTTGTTTACAATTCTTGAATCGTACTTACCTGTCGCAAGATCAATGTATCTTACAAAAAGAGAAACTTTATTGTCTTCATTGAGATTTTCCCAAATGAGATTTGTCAATGAGTCAATATCCATCTCGGGAAGCTCAAGTGTTTTTGGTTCACCCTCAAAGCTAGGAAGAGGATTGCCATCGCACTTATATGTATGAATAAACTTTGCCTTACCAGGAAGTGGATTTGAATATGCAAATGTATATCTCTGGCAGGATGAACCGTCGCCATCTGCTGACTTAAGAATTGACATTGCATAATTCATATCGCCATTTTCAAGACGAATGATACCTGAAATACGAGGTGTATAGTTTGGTGCATCGTCTTCAAACTCTCTTGTGCGAAGAGACTGTTCAAAGGTCATCTGCTTATCCATAAGCTCATAGATAGTATCTGTCTGGTCACCATTTGTAACAATTGTTTTGTTACCAAGCACTCTCACGGGTGCATAAATAATGAGATGAGGATCTGTCATCTTTGATTCATCGAAGGCCTGTGTTCTGATTCCTTCTCCGTCCTCAACAAACACACGGTTACGGCTGTTTTCACTTCTGCCCATTATGAAATAAGCTGTGATTGCCTTTTTACCATCTGCACTCTTACCGATTACAACTCCTCTGCCATGATAAGCAAGAGAATTGAGCTCTTCTTTAAGTGTTTTGATTTCCATACTATCTATCCTTTCAACAATGTTTATTTACTGATAATTTCTTTTGCAACCTTTTCAACAGACTGTGGAAGGATTATCCACTCTGCATTTTCCATTACCCTCTTCTGGAGAGATTCTGCTGTGTCTTCAGGAAGAATATCCACAGCTTTCTGCATGATGATTTCTCCACCATCGGGGATTTCATTTACAAAATGAACGGTTGCACCTGTCACCTTAACACCCTTTTCAAGAGCCGCCTCGTGAACACGAAGACCATAGAACCCCTTTCCGCAGAAGGATGGAATAAGTGAAGGATGAACATTTATTATTCTCTTGGGATATGCGCTTGTGAAATCCTCGCTGAGAATGGACATAAATCCTGCAAGAACAATAATATCTATATTATTTTCTGTGAGGGCACCCTTGATTGCTTCCTCAAAGGCTTCCTGTGAGCCACAGCCTTTTTTGGTGAACACAGCTGTGCTGATATTTGCCTTTGCAGCTCTTTCGAGAGCATAGGCATTTTCGTTGTTGGAAATCACAAGGGTTATTTCACCGCTTGTGATAACACCACTCTGCTGTGCATCTATGAGTGCCTGAAGGTTTGTACCGCCACCTGAAACCAGAACGGCAATTTTTGCTTTATTGCTCATTTCACTAATCCTTATTCAAGAATGATTTTCTCATCTGACTCGATGATTTCACCGATAACATAAGCATCCTCACCATTAGCCTTGAGGATTTCAATTGCTTCTTCAACCTGTGTCGCAGGAACAACAACACTCATACCAACACCCATGTTATATGTATTGAACATATCGCGTTCAGGAACATTTCCCCACTTTGCAATTGTGTCAAAAATGGGAAGAACCTTAACAGCTGACTTGTCTATCTTTGCACACAAGCCATCAGGAATTGAACGAGGAATATTCTCGTAGAAGCCACCACCTGTGATGTGTGAAATACCCTTAACATCAATCTTCTCAATAAGAGCAAGAACAGATTTAACATAAATTCTTGTGGGAACGAGCAAGGCCTGTGCAATGCTCTTTCCACCAAGTTCTTCTCTCTCAACATAAAGCTCCGGATTATTGTTATCAATATCAAACACCTTACGGCACAAGCTGAAACCATTTGAATGGATACCTGTAGAAGGAAGCGCAATAACAACATCTCCAACAGCCATCTTGCTGTTATCGATCATCTTAGGTTTATCAACAACACCTACTGCAAAGCCTGCAAGGTCATAATCCTCAACAGGCATAAGACCAGGGTGCTCTGCTGTTTCGCCGCCTGTAAGTGCACAGCCTGACTGAACGCAGCCCTCTGCAACACCACTTACAATTTCAGCAATCTTTTCAGGAATGTTTTTTCCGCAAGCGATATAGTCAAGGAAATACAATGGCTTTGCACCAACGCACACAATATCGTTAACGCACATAGCAACAGCGTCGATACCAATTGTGTCGTGCTTGTCCATAAGAATTGCTAACTTAACCTTTGTGCCGCAGCCGTCTGTGCCTGAAACCAATACAGGATGCTCCATATCCTTTGCAAAAGCAAGGTCAAAGCAGCCACCGAAGCCACCAACATCATCCATTGAGCCTTCATTGCGAGTTCTTGCAATATGCTTTTTCATAAGTTCAACAGCCTTGTAGCCTGCTGTGATATCCACACCTGCTGCTGCATAGCTTTCTGATCTTGAGTTCTTCATATCTTTTCTCCTTAAAAAAATTTTAGAGTTAATTAACCTTTACCATTCCAACAGTAGGTACAAACCTCATCTGCCGGAAGACCAATTGCTTCAACAATACCTTCAAGTGTCTGGAATTCAAGAGATGCAAAGTTGAGCTTTTCGCAGATTGCCTTGCGCATCTTCTTTCCTCTCTCTGAAGAAGCATCGCTATATTCATCCAGATGCTTGAAGCCTTCCTCCCCTTCAAGCTCCATGATGGTTGCTCTTGAAATAAGCTCCATTTCAGATGTTGCTCTTGAGAAGTTAAGGTATTTACAGCCATACATAATCGGCGGACACGCTGATCGCATGTGAACCTCTTTTGCACCGTTTTCATAAAGGAACTCAACAGTTTCGCGAAGCTGTGTACCTCTTACGATGCTGTCATCCACAAAGAGAAGCTTCTTATCCTTAATAAGATCGTGAACAGGAATCTGCTTCATCTTTGCCACTCTGCTTCTTTCCTTCTGGTTTGAAGGCATGAAGCTTCTTGGCCATGTGGGTGTATATTTAATGAAAGGTCTTGCAAAAGGAACCGAGCTTTCGTTTGAATATCCGATAGCATGAGGTGTACCTGAATCGGGAACGCCGCTGACATAGTCAATATCCTGTGCCAAACCGAGCTCTTTATCTCTTTTTGCCATTATCTGACCGTTTCTGTATCTCATTATCTCAACATTGATACCCTCGTAGCATGAGGTCGGGTATCCATAGTATGACCAGAGAAATGCACATATTTTCTTTTTCTTTCTTGCAGGTGAGAGAAGCTCAACGCCATCGGCTGAAATTTCAACAATCTCTCCCGGGCCAAGCTCCTTGTAATCCTCATAGCCGAGCTTCTTATATGCAAAGTCCTCAAAGGATACGCAATAACCATCCTCCCTCTTACCAACAAGAACAGGGATTCTGCCCACCTTGTCACGGGCTGCGATAAGCTTGCCATCCTCCTTAAGAATGAGAATTGAGGCTGTACCATCTATCTTATCCTGAGCAAATTTGATGCCCTCTGCAAAATCACTCTTCTGATCAATCATGGCTGCAACAAGCTCTGAAGCATTTATGCCTGTGACACCTGTTGTGGTCATGGCACCGAAGTGACCACCACTGAATGAAAGATACTGGTTAACGAGTTCATCGTTATTATTGATGATTCCGATTGTGCAAATGGCATATAAACCATGATTGGAACGGATGAGAAGAGGCTGTGCATCACTATCGCTTATGCAACCGATAGCCGTGTTACCCTCCATTTCATCCAGAATTCTTTCAAACTTTGTTCTGAATGGTGAATTTTCAATTTTATGAATTTTTCTTTGCATACCTAATTCAGGATCCATCGCAGCCATACCTGCTCTGCGAGTTCCAAGGTGTGAGTGATAGTCAACACCGAAGAAGGTATCAAGCACAGCATCATTTTTTGATGCTACTCCAAAAAAACCGCCCATTTTGTTACCTCTGTGTCAGTTGTTATATTTATCTTCGATTGCTTTGTTCTTAGAAAGAACTGCTGATGTATCGTTTGCTCTCTTTTCTGCAAGCTTTTTTTCAAGCTCCGGCTCAGAAAGAGAAAGAATTTCAATTGCAAGAAGTGCCGAATTTACTGCACCATCAATAGCAACTGTTGCAACAGGGATGCCTGAAGGCATCTGCACTGTTGAAAGAAGTGCCTCCATACCGCCGAGATTCTGTGACTTGATAGGAATACCGATAACAGGAAGTGTTGTGTTTGCAGCAACTGCACCTGCAAGGTGAGCAGCCATGCCTGCTGCAGCAATGATTACACCAAAACCATTTTCTCTTGCGTTTGCTGAAAACTCTTTTGCTTCAACAGGTGTTCTGTGAGCAGAGAAAACATGAACCTCAAACGGTACCCCAAAATCCTTGAGTGTGTTGATTGCTTTTTCTACAACGGGCAAGTCGCTATCGCTACCCATAATAATTCCGACTTTTTTCATAACAAAACCTCTTTCATTTCATAAAAACACATAAAGGCACACTTATCCCGAAGACAAGTGTGCCCAGACGGTCGGCTTAAAGTCTTTTACCCATTAAGGACACCTATTCCTCCGTGGTGCACTCCACGATATTCCGTCAGTCATAGGCAGACTTTTTGTTTACAATTCATTTTACCATAATAGTAAAATACGGTCAAGGCACGAAAGATATAAAAAACCTATATTTACAGCGTGCAATATAGTTAAATTGCTGACTGTTTTATCACTTTGCCTGTGTTTCACAATACAGGCAGCGATATACTCCGTGGTCTCTGTCAGTGAGCTTGAAAATGTGGTTAATTTCCTGCTCGGTTGTGGTTATACAACGAGGGTTTTTGCACTTGATCACATTGGTAAGTGTTTCAGGAAGCTCAAGCACCTTTTTGTCAACAAGAACACCATTACGGATGGTGTTTATTGTTGCACCCGGGTCAACATAACCTATGATATCCATATTAAGGTCAATCTCGCCATCAATCTTTATAATATCCTTTTTGATACGCTTGTGGCTTGTGGCATTTCTGATAATTGCAACGGGACACTCAAGGTTATCAAGGCCCAGAAGCTCATATATACGCATACCTCTGCCTGCGATAATATGGTCTATGACATAGCCGTTTGTGATAGAATCTATATTCATCTGCCTGCCTCCTCTAACAATTTAAGTATGAGTGCCATTCGGATATATTTACCGTTAAGCACCTGCTTGAAATAGCAAGCTCTGGGATCATCATCCACAGCAA
>JAFODQ010000051.1 GCA_017380615.1 Clostridia bacterium
TGTTATAAACACCTTCGGAATGGCAATTGCACTGTTCATTATCTTCCTTTCAAACAACGTGATAATGTACTTTGCAGGTGCTTGCATGATTTTGTTCTTTGTCCCTCACGATATGCATGTGGTATATATCATGGAGGCTGCACCAAGCAAAACACGTGCTATTACATACTCCCTTGTGAAATTCTTTGCCAATATGGCTGTTATGCTTATCCCTCTTCTCAGAAGATGGTTAATGGCGTCTGCATCCGAATGGCGTAATGTTTATATTATTCCCGCATTTGTGGGAATTGCAGTTTCTCTCATCGCTCTTCTTTGTGCAAGGGAAACCGATGCATTTATCGACTCAAGAATCCGTTATCTTAAAATGACAGATGAGGAGCTTGCACAGGAAAAGGCAACCAAATCGGCTCAGGCTTCTCAGGGTGGCGTTGTGGATGCTCTTAAATTCGGCTTCAGACACAAGCAGCTTCGTTGGGTGTTCATCTGCTTTGCACTTGCAGGTGTGGGCGTTGTGGGAAGCATGAATTATCAGGCGATTCTCACTCACGGCTATGCACAGAGCGTTTTCGGCTCAAGTGCAAAGGAATTCCTTGACCTTGTGAGCATTAAAGAGGTCAGCCAGGCTCTTACCCTCTATCCCATAGGCATGGCGCTTTCTCAGCTGATTATGGGCTTCATTTCAGACAAGAAGGGCAGAAAGACTGCTGCAATCACTGTTGCAACAAACTGTGTTATCAGCTTCATTGTCTTCACAGTGGGTGCAAGAATGAATCTTAACCCATTGCTGGTAGGCTTTTTCTGTGGAGCATTCGTGGGAAGCTATTATTCCACCAACGATGTTCTCATTATGATGGCAAGTGAATCTGCCCCCACAAACCTTCGTTCTTCCAGCACGGCTGCACAGACAGTTATCGGCTTTGCCGGATACGCTGTGGGCTTTCTGACAAACACTGTGCTTGCTCTCAAATTCGGCGATGGCATCATTGGCACTGTTGCACTTTGTCTTCTCGTGCCAAGCTTTGTTATCACACTTATTGCACTTATCCGTAAGACAAACGAGACAAAGGGAGTTGATCTCGACAAGGTAACGGGCACTGAGTGGGACTGATTTTCACACAAAAAATAAAAGCTGTATTCCTCGGAATACAGCTTTTTTTATTGGCAGAAGGCTTTGAAGCCACTTGAATATTTTCTTGTACCATCAGGAAAAACCCACATTGCTTCAGTATCTTCTGTTGCTTCAATAAGCTCCATACCATCCCGAAAATCCTTCAGAAAGAGGGTGGTTGAAAGTCCGTCTGCATAGCCTGAATCAGTTGTGATAACTGAAACTGACAAAAATTTCTCGCCCGGCATAAGTGTTTCGGGGTCAATAATGTGGTGATAATTTTTTCCGTCAACCACATAAAATCTTTGATAATTACCACTTGTAACAAGTGATTTGTCCTCAAGCTGCAAAAGCTCGATATAAGCCTGCTCGCTATCCGTGTCAGGATTTTCAATTCCTACCTGCCAGGGAGTACCATTTCCACTACCGATTGTCCGGACATTGCCACCCACATTGAGTACATAGCCCGTTATTCCCTCACCAATAAGAGTCTGCACCACGCGCTCAACGGCGTAGCCCTTTGCAACAGCACCCACATCCAATTTAACATTGGGGTCGGATATAAAAACCGTCTGTTTCTCTTCATCTATAATAATTTTTTCAATATCGGTGTGAAGAGAGGCATCCTTGAGCCTATCCATGGGTGGAAGCTGTGCTTTTGCAGGGTCATCCATCCCCTCGTTTCTGTAGCTATGCCAGATTGAGAGCACACTACCCATTGCAACATTAAGCTGTCCGTCTGTTTGGGTGTACAGCTGCTTACAGAAAAGGAGCAAATCAATAATACACTTGTCAACCCTGAGCTCCTTGTGAGCACCATTTACTGTTTTATTAAGCGCACAGATGTTATTTATGCCATCGTAGGAATTATAAATGGTGTACTGCTTATGATAAAACTCAAGCTCGCCCTTTATTATTTCACAAACAGCATCAAACTCCTGCTGATTTTTTGCATATCCCACAATTGTTGTGGCTGTGTCAAAATAATCAAAATAATACGCCTTGAATTTTTCAGGAGCATCAACGCTGCAGGAGGAAAACGTCAACAAGGGCAATAATGCACATGTTAAGCACAAAAATAATGATATTACTTTTTTCATCCGACTCTCCAAAGGTTATTATGTGATGATACCACTATAACACATTTTGTCAAAAAGAAAAAGACTATTACAGAAATTCTGCAATAGTCTTTGCTTATTGATTTAATTATTTTGTAGCTGCCTTAACTGCTGCCTTAACCATATCGCCAACATGGATTGTGCAGCCTGCTGTCTGAAGGTCTGCTGCGCCGTAGCCTGTTTCAACTGCAAGAGCACCGATTTCTGATGCATTCTTGCCAACGAGAGCTGCATCAAATGCTGCACCCTGCTCAAACCACTCTTTAACTTCACCGTCACCGTTAAGGTCGCTGCCGTATGCTGCCATACCGTAATCAGCACCTGCAGCCTTCTTTGTTACGAGTGCTGCTGTTGTATCTGTTGTGAAGGCTCCCTTTGTGTCAAACGCAAGCTTTCCTGAAGCAACATCTGTTGAAGCAACGATAACCTTGCCCTCTGCATCAAGTGCAGCAGCAACAACTGTTGTTGCAAGCTCAATTTCGCCATCTGCCTCATCAGAAGCATCCTTATTTGACTGTGATGTTACAACACCAAGCTTAAGTGTGCTGTCTGCTGTTGCCTTTGAATCTGCGGCATTGTTATATGCTACCTCGATAGCCTTAACAAAATCAGAAACATAGATTGTGCAGCCTGCATTAACAACATCTGCTGTGCCCTTGTAGTCTTCTGCCATAAGAGCCTTAACCTCGTCAAGAGTCTTACCAACTGTGAGTCCTGCGAAAGCATCAGCCTGTGCATACCACTCAGCCTTTGCATTACCATAAGCAACCATGTTGTAAGCGTCGCCCATTTCGTACTTTGTCTTGAATTCGCCGGCTTCAACTGCTGTGCCCTCTGCTGTGAACTTTGCTGTGTTATCTGCACAATCAAGAACACACTTAACAATCTTGCCCTCAGCATCAACTAAAACAGCTGCCATGTTAACAGTAACCTTACCCTCGCCATCTGCCTCATCTGAAGCATCCTTGCTCTCGCCGTACGCAGCAACAACGCCCATACCGAACTTAAGAGCTGCTGCATTATCATCCTCAGCAGGACCCTTATCGCAGCCTACGAGGAAGAATACTCCCGCTACCATGAGGATTGCGATTGCAATACTTAAAAACTTTTTCATAAATTTTCTCCTTTTTGTTTTGTTTTGGATTTTTTACTCGTGGATGAACAGGTTTGCTCCTACCACCCATACATAGGCATTGTTACAGAAAAAACACACTTTGTCAAGCATTTAACAAAATTACATCTTTAATTTTTCCAATCTTCTTATGAGAAGTGACCCTGCAATTCCCACCACAACACCGGCAAGAGTGCCTGTAAAGGTGAGAATGAGCATATAATAGCCAATCAAAGTGGAGTGCAGCAGCACAATTGCCACAAGCACCTGACCAAGATTATGCATAACGCCACCGATTATGCTGACACCAACCTGAGAAAACTTATCAATTCTTCTGAAAAGCACCATTGCAAGAAGGCTGAGTATAGCACCTGAGAGGCTGTATGCGAGTGTCATTGCATTTCCGAAGAGAAGTGCCACAATGAACACTCTCATAAGGGACACGGAAATTGCTTGCTTGAAACCGAATCTGTATAAA
This sequence comes from Clostridia bacterium, assembly GCA_017380615.1. Taxonomy (GTDB): domain Bacteria; phylum Bacillota; class Clostridia; order Oscillospirales; family Acutalibacteraceae; genus DTU089. The sequence continues at coordinate 3,816 of JAFODQ010000051.1, forward strand.
ACAAGTATTATTACTATATTCGGTAATCCTACTTTTATACCCGGCACTGCCGAATAAATTGGAGGAATAATTGCCTCAAGATATGAAAGCACCAAAGCCACGGATGTGAGCACACCGAGTATTGCTATTTTCTTTGTTTTACTCTTCATTTGCCACTCACACCACCAAATCCGGTTCCTTTGCACCACTGTCTGCAGAGACAATCTCTACCACAACCTTGTGGGGAAGACACACTATACTTTCATTCACCATGCTTATTTCTCTGTGTCCCACACAGATTTTATCGGGGCATGTGGCAGACACAACAGAAGCCTTGCCGTCTTTTATAACTATCCTGTTCTCCTGCTTGTTGTCTTTTCCCGTATATATTACGGTATCAACATTCTCACTGAGTGAATATCTGTATTTTTCAACACCATCAATTTTCACCGAAACAAAATCCCCCGGAGTTTTCAGGAAATTAAAGAGCAAAAGCCCTGCCATTGCTATAACAACAATAACAACGGCAAGGACAATGTCATTTTTCAGTTTTCTTTTTTGAGAAGACCTATTATTTTCCATTTTCAATTGCAACGAAATCTACTACCTTAAGGCACTTTGTTGGACAGTTTTCCACACAAATGCCACAGCCTGTACACTTTGCGTAATCCACACGAGCAAGGTTATCAACAACTGTGATTGCCTTTTCAGGACAGTTAAGCTCACACTTCTTACAGCCAATACAAGCATTCTGACAATTCTTGCGGGCTACTGCACCCTTTTCCTTATTGTTGCAAAGCACAATTGTCCTTGCAACCTGAGGAACAATTTCAATAACCTTTTTGGGACAGGTCTTTGCACAAATGCCACAGCCTGTACAGATTTTTGTGTTGATGTGTGCAATACCGTCTGCAATGCAGATTGCGCCTGAAGGGCACGCAGCTGCACAGTCGCCACAGCCAATACATCCGTACTTGCAAGCGGAAGGACCACCATAGAGAGTCGTTGATGCCTGACATGTGTTTATGCCATCATAAATAAACTGATTGCAGGTTGCATTACAGTTACCATTGCATTTAACAACAGCCTCTGCTTCGATAACATCCTCTGCGCTGACACCCATAATTTCAGCAATCTGAGCTGCAACACTATCTGCACCGGGTATGCAGAGGTTTGTTTTTGCGCCCTCTGCCACAGCCTTTGCATATTCATCACAGCCTGCATAGCCGCAAGCGCCACAGTTTGCACCGGGAAGACATTCACGAACCTTTGTGATCGTTTCATCCATCGGCACTTCAAAAAAGCGTGATGCAAGTGCGAGAACAATACCTGCAATAAGACCAACAAGACCAACAACAAGAAGAGCCATCAATATATTCTGTGTGTCAAGAGAATTAAGAATTTCTGCCATTTCAAGCCCTCCTTACTTATAATTTAAAAATATTTTCAACAAGTCCGTCAAAGCCGAAGAATGAAAGTGAAACGAAGGATGCTGCAATAAGTGTGGCAGGAAGACCCTTGAAGCGTTCAGGAATTTCGCTTTCATCAATTCTTGAACGAACACCTGCAAAGATAACCATTGCAAGAAGGAAGCCAAGGCCAACACCCAAAGAGCTTACCATTGACTCTGCAAAGCAGGTCACACGCTCATCATTCATATTGTTGATTGTTACGCCAAGCACAGCACAGTTTGTTGTGATAAGCGGAAGATAAACGCCAAGGCTCTTGTGGAGAGCCGGAATAAACTTCTTGAGCACAATTTCAACAAACTGAACAAGTGCAGCAATAACAAGAATAAACACAATTGTCTGCATATAGCCCAGACCATTCTTATCAAGAATGTAAAGCTGAATGGGCCATGTAACAGCTGTTGCCATAAGCATAACGAAAATAACCGAAAAGCCCATACCCACAGCCTGATTAAGCTTCTTGGAAACACCGAGGAACGGACAAATACCCAGGAACTGACGAAGAACATAGTTATCAACAAGAATCTGGGACATTATGATAATTACTAAGCCCTTGAAAAAATCCATATTATTCGCCCTCCTTTACAGCAGACTGACAGCCGCCGCTGCACATTCCTGCAGACGGACAGCCTTCACATCCGAAGCTTTTTTTCTTGATTACCTTACCCTTTGTGATAACATTCACAAAAGCAATAAGAAGACCGTAAACAAGCAATCCACCCGGAGCCTGAACAAAGATGCCTATTTTGTGATCCTGGAAGAACGGAACGGGAATATCTGCAAATGTACCCGCACCAAGAACCTCACGGATTGTGGACATCATAAACATTGCAAGTGTGAAACCAAGACCCATACCGATACCATCAAGAATGGATTTACCAACACTATTTTTACCTGCAAACATTTCAGCTCTGCCGAGAATGATACAGTTAACAGTTATAAGTGCAAGGTAAACACCAAGGCTCTTATAAAGTTCGGGAAAATATGCATGAATTATCATTTCAACCACAGTTACGAAGGCTGCAATAATAACAATATAGCAAGGAATCCTCACTGTTGCGGGAATAATTTTACGAAGAAGAGATATTACAGCATTTGAGCAGATGAGAACTGCCATTGCTGCAAGACCCATGCCCACAGCACTTTTAACAGAGGTGGACATTGCAAGTGTGGGGCAAGTACCCAACACAAGAACAAATACCGGGTTTTCCTTGAGAAGACCCTTAAACAAAACTGAGAAACTGCTTTCCTTTTTCATTTTCAAGCCTCCCCTTCAAGAATTTTTACTGCTTCAAGCATTTTTGAGATTGCAGTGGTGTAGCCCTTCGTGGTGAATGTTGCTCCTGAAATTGCATCAACCTCTGACAAGGATTCCTCTGTTTTTCCGTTAAACTGTGTGTAATATTCAGGCTCTGCACACTTATCACCGAAGCCCTTTGATTCATATTGCTCAACAGTTTCGCAAGAAATAATCTCACCGTCTGCTGTTACAGAAGCCTTAATGATTATCTGCTTGTTTGTACGGGAGTACTGGTCACCATTGATACCGTAACCATTTGCACCAAGCTCAAAAATATAGTTACCGCTTGCTGTTCTGAACACCTTTTTGACCTGCTTTGGCAGTTCAAGAGAAGAAGTGTCTATTTCTTCGTTTGAGGATTCAATAATCCTTTGTGCATCTGCAGAAACGTCAACAGAAGCACCATGTGTTATAACAGCACCTGTGTTGTCAACGGCAATGAACTCTTCGCCGATTACAAACACATGGCCGGTGTCGTTGTTTGCTTTGTAAACATCTGCTGTGTTGTCAAGCTTTTCAGCAACAAACACCTTTGTAAATTCACCATTTGCTGCAGAAAGCGCATCGCTGAGATTATCGTTGAGAATTTCTTCAGGTGAACGGATATCCACAGATCCGCCTCCAAGGATAATTGCTGCATTGAGAGCATCCTTGATAGCATTCTTATAGGCTGTGGTGGTGAGGGTTGCACCCGAAACTGTTGCAACAGCATCAATATCCTGTGCTGTTTTGCCCTTAAGTGCCTCACCATAGGTTTCTTCATGACCAAGTGTCTCCTTACTTGAAAGGCACTTTGTGTCAATCACTGCTCCGTCCTTAATACCACAGATAAGCACCATGTCTGTACCATAGCCCTTGGTGAGAAGCTGGATTACATAACCACCATCATCGACCTTGTGTGCCTTTGTTACAGTTGCCGGTAACTGGTAGGCTGAAAGATCCATTTCCTGAAAATCCTTACCGTCAGGGTAAACAACAAGCAAGGCCTCGTTTGCTGCAGCAAGCTCATTTTTTGCGATAACAGGAGCTGTAATGCTGTTTGTAACAGCAAGAATTATTGCAAGAAA
>JAFODQ010000052.1 GCA_017380615.1 Clostridia bacterium
ACAATCAATTGCTGGAATTATCGAAGATTTCACGGAGAGCTTCTTGATATCGATGCAGTAGTTGCTTGCATTGATGCCCTTGCAAGGAATCTGGCCAAAATGCGACTCACTGCAATCCGCCAAGTCAAAGATTCGGTTGCAGTGACAGATACAACATCAGATGTTGCCAGAGTCCTGAAGAAGCCGAATTCATACATGACACAATATGATTTTATTTATAAAGTCGCTGCTTTATATTTTGCATCAAACAATGTGTTTATTTGGCCAGAATATGATGGCACAAAGCTGATTGCTTTATGGCCTATCAATTACACAAGATTCAAGCTTTATGAAAAAGACGGAATCAAGGTGGCAAGGTTCGAGCTGCATCACAATCATTATTACACAGTTCCATACTCAGATTTGATTCACCTTAGAAACCACTACTTCAACGATGAGCTCTATGGTGATGAGAATTCACCATTTTCTCCAATTGCTGAGCTGATGCATGCTCAGAATCAAGGCATCATTGAAGGAATTAAATCAAGCGCTTTGATTCGAGGGCTTCTCATCGCAGCTGGAGTGATGAAAGAAGAGGATATCACAAAAGCCAGAGAAAGATTCATCGAAGAGAATCTCGATGCAAAGAATAATGGTGGCGTAATGATTATAGATGGCAAGTTCGACTACAAGAACATCGAATCAAAGCCATATATCATTGATGCTGACACAAGAAATCAAACAAGACAAAGCACATTCGATTATTTCGGTGTGAATGAGGACTTTGTTCAAAACAAATTCACTTCAGAAAAATATGAATCAGTTTATGAAGGAAAGCTGGAGCCATTCGCGATCATGTTCACGGATGCGCTAACAGCTTTTTTATTTACCGAAAGAGAGCTTGGCTTTGGTAATGAAGTTTACGCAAACATGAACAAAGTCAAATATCAGAGCATTAATTCGGTAGTAAATATCATTAGCGCCACAAGAGAGCTTGGCCTTTTCACACGTGATGAATATCGTGAAATGCTTGGTTATGAGCCACTTGGCCCAGAGAGAGGCGGCGATGAAATTATGATTGCAACTAATAACTATGAATCAAATACACAAGTTCAGGAAGGAGAAGGAAACAATGAAGAATAGAGAAATCCGAACGATTATCGGAAAGGTTGAATCCAGAGCTGAAGAGGATGGAAAAATCACTCTTGTAGGACAGCCGATTGTATTTAATCAACGCACAAATATCGGTGACTACTTTGAAGAAGAGATTGCTCCTGAAGCAGTTGAAGAGAGCGTGCTGCGTGATGTGTGCTTCTTAGTTAATCATGATTTCAGTGGTATTCCACTGGCACGAAGCCGCAACAACAATGCAAATTCAAATCTTCGTTTCACGAAGTCAAATTTCGCGGTGGACATGGAAGCAGACCTGGACCCAAAGAATCCAAAAGCAATTGAATTAAATTCAGCAGTAGAGCGAGGCGACATTCCAGGAATGAGCTTCGCTTTTATTGTAGATGGCGAAGAATGGTTGAATCTTGATTCAGATTTACCACTTCGCAGAATCACTCACATTTCAGAAATCTTTGAGGTGAGTGCAGTGACATGGCCAGCATATGAAGGAACTTCAATTCAATCTGAGAGATCACTGGAGAGTGAGCTTGAATCTTTGAATAAAGCGCGCGAAGAGCTGGAGAGCGCACGTGCTAGAAGTGCAAAGGTTGCTGAGCTTAACAATGAATTAAAGGAGATTCAGTCATGAAAGAGAAAAGATTAGCTGAAATCACAGCTGAGCTTGCTGAAATCGAATCAAGAGCGAATGGCTTAGAGCCACTTGCTGAGACAGCTGAACAGGCTGCAATCGATGAAAGAAGCAAGGTTCTTGCTGAGATTAAGGAATCAAGAGAGAAGCTTCTTGCAGAGAAGGAGCAGATTGAAGCAGAAATCAGAGCTGCAAAGGAAGTTGAACAGCATCCTGAATCTGCAAAGGAAATCAAAAACGAGAGAGGAGAAAAGAAGATGGAAAAAGAATTCAGAAATAGTCCTGAATACATCGCAGCTTACGCAAAGGCAATCAAGGGCGATGACACAGATTTGCGTTCGCTCTTAACTGAGAATGCACCAACAGGTGGCCAGGTGCCAATCCCAACATTCGCAGAAGAGAGAATTCGTACAGCATGGGAGACAGATGAGATTCTTAACAGAGTCGGAAAGACTTATGTTAAGGGAAATGCCAAGATTGGCTTTGAGATTTCAGGCTCTGATGCAGTCATCCATGTTGAAGGAACAGATGCTCCTGATGAGGAGACTTTGGAACTTGGCGTTGTTGAGCTCATTCCTCAGAGCATCAAGAAATGGATCACAATATCTGATGAAGTCCTTGATATGAAGGACGAGGAGTTCATTGACTACATCTATGACGAGCTTGGCCACAAGATTGCAAAGGCTGCAGCTGATATCGTAGTTGCAAAAATCAAGGCTCTTCCACAGACATCTTCAGCTACTACACCAGCAGCAGCTAAGATCACAGAAGCTCCTTCAGCAATAAC
>JAFODQ010000053.1 GCA_017380615.1 Clostridia bacterium
CCATACTACACCTCAAAAGAAAAGACAAATAGTATTCATAGCATCATCTGCAACATAGTAAACCTGACCTGAGCCTGATGAAGTGAAAACACCTGCTTCTGTATATACATTATATATAACTCCTGTATTGAACAAGGAATTTCTCGCCTGCTGTGCCACGGCACCATTAGGGAAACGGAATTCAACACAATTCTGACTATTATAAAGAGCATTATACACAGCATTTGATACTGCTGTTTCAAATGTATCGCCCGAGCCTATCTGCAGATAAGTGGCTTCATAGACATAGTAATTATACTCAACCTCTGTGGTGAGTGGAATCGGCTGTTCAATATTTCTGTGCTTAATAAGAATATCATTTGTGTTGACATTGAAATATGTGTGAAGGCTCAACGGACTGTCACCCTTAGGGTCATCCCATGTAACATCCACAAAATACCCATTATCATCAAGCCAGACAAAATTCCACATATGTGCAATGTAATTAACACCGTCACTTGCAGCCTCACCTGTAACAATACGGTTACTGATATCAAGCTTACTCAAAAGATACTGAAACGCACGTGAATAGCCTTCGCAGGAAGCCTTGCCTTCAACAAGACAACCATATATATTGTTAGCGTTACTGCCTTCTGCTGCATCCACATACACACAGTGATTTATAATATAGTCGTGGACATACTTCTCCTTTTCATAATCTGATGTATGCTGAGAAGCACCCTCAACTATAACATTTGCAATATTCTCAACCTCTGCAAGACGAGACTGATAGGTAGCAGAATCCATGGTGTAATCAACCTCAAAAAAGCTTTTCTGCCCCTGAGTAAACAATCTGCAATTAAGCCCCATATTGAACAACTGAGGATTATCGTATGACAGTGCCTTAAAGACCTTATTCAAATCCCCGTCCTGAAGCTGTGGAACTTCAATTTTTTCCGGCTGAGAAGGAATCTGCTCAAGCACAATACTGTATATCTTCTTCTCACTCTCATTAAGCTCTTCATAGCAATATCTGTAATAGCCTGTGCCATCACCACTGACAGGAATAATATAATCAGTAAAATCTGCAGGAGAAAGAAACATTTTATAAACCCCCGCAACAAGACTCAGGGTGACTGCAACCATAACCACAGCAATTGCTACAATGATTATAATTTTCTTTTTATTCTTCATCTTCAATCACCTCTGCGTTTTCTACAATTATATTATCTGAAACAAAGACCTTAAGCCTTTCCTTGGAGCTTGCCGGAATAAGATACTGCAGCTCATCCTTACTGTTTGTGAAATCCACAATTGAAATATCCGATTCACAATAATCAATGATTATTGAAAATGTGTTGTCAGCAGAATTAAATCGCTCTGTGGTGCAGAATGCATTAAAGGCTGCCACCACAATTTCTGCATTTGCTTTGGAGCGTTCATAACCTTCAAGAGTTTCACAAAGGTATTTCATATATTTATATGTTTTATCCGGTGTGAGAACGTTCTCGCCCCTTGTAAGCTCAAGGAACATATCCTCAGTGTCATACTCAATGTCCCTGGAGACCTTCACCGTGATATCTCCCATTGCTCTGAAAAAGGACTTATATCCATTTTCTGTAAGCAAGGCATATCGATCAATCTCTATTCCGTAATATTTATTAAGGAACAAAACCGTTGCATTTATTCCGTTTTTAATAAGAAGCTCCTCGCAACTCAAGCCTGTGCCGGAATCTGCTATATTACTATCGATAGGTACAACACGGATTATCTTTTCAGACAAATCAACACATATCATATTAAAAAACAAAGCTTGTGTTTTTGTTTCATCGGTTACTGCAACCAGAAATTCATAGCTTCCAGTGTATGTAATATCTGAAATTTGTGTGGTGGGAGCTGCTGTTGTGCTCTCATCCGGTTTTATAAACATATTGTTAAAATCATAATTATAAGAACGCCACATAAGAAGAGTGGAAACTGTGCCAAGAAGAATGGCAAAGCAAAGAAAAACAATCACAAGTGTTCTGTTTCGCTTTTTGTTCTTTCTGTTTTCCCCTTGCAAATCAAGACCATATTTTGCCATTAGAAAGTCTCCCCCTTCGTTTAATATGTGCATACATACTTTAGTATAATAAATAATAAAGAAAATTACAAGATAAAATATTTTAATAAATTATTAAACCGATTGATTGCACGAACACAATCAATCGGTTTTTCTACTTTGCCTTTGGTTTGGTCAGAAGAGACATAACAAGACCTGAAAGGATAGCTATCATAATTCCACCTGCGCCTGATGTGAGTGGTCCGGTGAAAATACCAATAGCCCCATCTTCGCTTATTATCTTTGCCGTGCCTTCTGCAAGTGCGGCACCGAATCCTAACAACGGCACTGTTACACCCGAGCCCGCAAAATCCTTCAATGGCTCAAAAAAACCAAGTCCTTGAAGAACCACACCTGCCACCACATAAAGAACAAGTATTCTGCCAGGAGTCATCTTTGTTTTATCAATAAGAAGCTGACCAACAACACAAACAAGACCACCAACAACAAAAGCTTTTAGAAACATCATAATATCACCTGAAAAGATTTTGCTGTTAGTATTTGTGAAATATCAAAATTTATGTAAAAAAATAAGCCAATGCAGATTAAACTGCATTGGCACCACTTGTTGTAACTTATTCAGCAACTGTTTCGCTGACAAAATCATCGTCAAGGCAGGAGCAGGAAACATAGTTATCCTCATCATAGCCCTGTGGAGCTGTTTTCTCTTTAATCTTGTTGATGATTACATAAACTGCTGCAAGTGCTGCTGCAATCGCTGCGATAATGCCGATAACCTTTAATACCTTTTTCATATAAAAATCCTCCTTGGATTATTTCATTTATTCACACTGAATATTATAACACACAACACATAAATGTCAAGGGAGCAATTATTAAATTTTGGTAAACAACACAGTGTTTATAATGCAGAAAACCGTCAATAATTCTTTTGTACATATCTTAATAAAAGGAGTAAAGAAATGTACTATAACAAGGTTGAAATCTGTGGAATCGACACATCTTCTTTAAAAACACTCACAGAGAAGGAAAAAACAGAGCTTATAAAGAAATCCCAATCCGGTGACAAAGTCGCAAGAGACAAGCTGATTACAGGCAATCTCCGACTTGTGTTAAGTGTAATCCAACGCTTTTCAAACAGGGGCGAAAATCCCGACGATCTGTTTCAGGTGGGCTGCATCGGACTGATGAAGGCAATTGATAACTTTGATATTTCTCACGATGTGAGATTTTCGACCTATGCAGTGCCGATGATAATCGGCGAGGTGCGTCGATACCTACGGGACAACAATCCCTTAAGAGTGAGTCGCTCAATGAGGGACACAGCATATCACGCCATGCAGGTCAGAGAGAGACTCAACAATGAACTTGATCGCGAGCCCACCATTGAAGAAATTGCCAAGGAATTAGGAAAACCAAAAAGCGAGGTTGTGGTAGCGCTTGAAGCTATTGTTGAGCCCGTTTCTTTTTATGAGCCAGTTTACTCAAATGGTGGAGATACCATTTATTTAATGGATCAGCTGGGCTCAGTGGAAAGCGACGGAGATTGGATTGATGAAATTGCTATGAAGGAAGCAATCAAAAATCTTCCTCAAAGAGAAAAGAAAATTCTTTTTATGAGATTTATGAAAGGAATGACGCAAACAGAGGTTGCCGAGGAAATCGGAATTTCCCAGGCACAGGTTTCACGACTGGAAAAAAGTGCAATTGAATATGTCAAAGGCGAAAAATAATTGACTATGGGCTGATTTTACAGTAAAATATAATTGAAAAGATAATACATTTATTGTAAAGGAGGCACAGCTATGAATAATAAAGTTATTGCCATAAGCAGACAGTTTGGCTCAGGAGGAAGAACAATCGGAAGACTCGTTGCCGAAAAGCTTGGCATCCCCTGCTATGACCAGGAGCTTATTGAAAAAATTTCAGAAGAAAGTGGCTTGTGTGAGGATTTTATAAAAGAACGAGGCGAGTACGCCTCAAGTGGAAACTGGCTCGCAAACGCATTTGCTGACAGAGATTATTACGGTCACTCCGTGCAGGACGATGTGTGGTTTGCACAGAGGAAGGTGATTTTAGAGCTTGCCGAAAAAGGCCCTTGTGTTATAGTGGGCAGATGCGCTGACTATATTCTTGAGGACAAATCCCCCTGCCTCAGAGTTTTCATTCACGCTGATATGAAATCACGCTGTGAGCGCATTGTTGAGCAATACGGCGAAAGCAATCAGTCTCCTGAAAGGCGACTTCGTGACAAGGATAAACGAAGAGCTGCCTATTACAATTTCTACACTGATAGAAAATGGGGAGATATGAAAAACTACGATATTGCGTTAAATACATCCTCACTTGGTATTGAAAAATGTGCAGATATCATTGCATCAATTTATAACTCATAAGGAGGACTTATGACAGTTAAAATTTTTGATGATATACCCACTGAGGCAAGGCAGATAAGAGAAAGCGTATTTATAAAAGAGCAGGGCTTTCAGAATGAATACGACAGTACAGACCACATTGCAAAGCACATTGTAATTTATGATGACAACGAAGCTGTGGGAACCTGCAGAATATTTTGGTGTGATGAAGAGGATTCCTACCACGTGGGAAGAATTGCTGTTCTTAAGACACACCGTAAAAAGGGCCTTGGTGCAATGCTTATGCAGGAGGCTGAACGACTCACCCGAGAAATGGGTGGCAAAACCCTCAAGCTTGGCGGTCAGCTGAGAGCTGCAGGCTTCTACGACAAAATCGGCTACGAGCGTTGTGGAGAGGAATACCTTGACGAAGGTTACCCACATATTCCGTTTATGAAAAAACTCTAAAACTATAATAAAGAATAAAAGCCAACACAGAATTAATCTGTGTTGGCTTTTATTCTTCTGAAATATATTCAATAACTTCGCTTACGCTACACTCTAAAATCCGACAAAAATCATTTATCTTCATAGTGCTTATACCATTACCTTTCTTCATCCTGTCAATCGTTGCACTACTTATATTATATTTGTTAATCAAAGTATATGTCGTTATGTTTCTTTTCTTCAAAGTCTCCCAAAAGGGTTTGTAACTAATCAATTATCCTACCACCTAATTTTGCTATACTATAAGGATAAATGTGAACAAATTGGTTGACAATAGTCATAAATATGACTATACTATAAACATGAAGTTACATGAATTATATATAAAAATAACTAATTTCTGTTTCGGGCTCATTTCCCTATCAATTGGTGGATGTTTTTATATTATATGCAGACCCAATTCCTATATACACAAAATGTTTATTTCACTTTTTTCAATACCCCTTCTTTCAAGAAAGCCAACAGAGGATATTATTCTACTAAGTTATTATTTACCTGATTTTTTGTGGGCTTTAAGTTTTTGTTGTTTCCTCAGCCTCATTATACACACTAAAAATTCACACTATGTCGCACCTACAGTTGTCATATTATTGGGTACTGTCTGGGAAATATTACAATTATTTCAGTTTATTACAGGCACAGGAGACTTTATTGACATTTTATTGTATTTAGCAGCAGGTGTAACCTCTGTTATAATAAATTTTTTATTAAATTCAAAAGGAGAAAAAACATGAAAAAGACCAGAATCATTTTATTGATAGCATTGTGCATTTTATTCGTTTTCTTTGCTATCGCAAGTGGAGAATCCACAACTGTCGACCAAGGAACCCAAAGCGATAAAGCCATTACTGAAGCCGACGACACAGCTTTAGGGTCATATTCGGTTGAAATTGCCGACTATAGGTTTGCAAAGGATTTTGAAGGTAAAGATTGCATTATTGTTAAATATGTTTTCGGTAATGTAAGTGGTGAAGAACCAGCATCATTTATGTTTGCATTCAGTGATTATGCATTCCAGAATGGCGTTGGACTCAACGAAGCATATATCCTCAATGACAGCGCTAATTACAGCTCTGATAACCAGTCAAAGGAAATCAAAAAAGGTGCAACACTGGAAGTTGAGGTGGCATATGAATTAAATGATACAACAACTCCGGTTGAAATTGAGGTTGAAGAGCTCTTCAGTTTTGATGAAAAAACAATAACCAAAACCTTCACAATATCAGAATAAAAACATCACCTCCTATAGCAGAGTTATCTCTTCTATAGGAGGTTTATCTATCAACGCTTTTATAGACTCAGTTCAATGAACTGAGTTCTTTATTTTTATTTTGCAAGTTCTTCGGCTCTTGAGAGAGCTGATTCTATATTGGGGCAGAAATTTTCTGCTCCAATTTTATTATACAACCCTGATTTTTTGAACACCTGCAAGGGCTGTTCATTGGCGTGTGATATAACAAGTGTTATGCCTTTTTTCTCAAGATTTTTTATAATATCCTCGAAGGCGTGAAGACCTGACGCGTCAATCGCCGGAACACTTCTCATTCTCAGTATAAGCACCTTCTTGTGCTTTTCGTGAAGAAGAATCGCATCGGAAATCTTTGTAGCTGCTCCGAAGAAAAATGGTCCTGTTATTTCGAAAACAGCGATCCCTTCAGAAACCTTCTTGAGATTTATGTTCTCAGCGTCTGTTTCCTCATCATATTCCTTCCATCCATAGGCATTAGTTTCATCACTCATTCGCTTCATAAACATAAGTGTTGCAAGAACAATGCCCACACAAATGGCAACAACCAAATCAAACACAACAGTGAGAACAAAGGTTACCACAAGAACGAGCACATCACTCTTGGGTGAGGTTTTGCATATATGCACAAACTCACGCCATTCACTCATATTGTATGCAACAACAAAAAGTATTGCAGCAATTGCGGGCATGGGGATATATGCGGCAAGAGGCATAAGCACAACGAGTACCAAAAGAAGTACAATTGCATGAACCATACCTGCAACAGGTGTTCTGCCTCCGTTTTTGATGTTTGCTGCTGTTCTTGCAATAGCACCAGTGGCAGGGATACCTCCAAAAAGTGCTGAGCAGATATTACCGGCACCCTGTGCTATAAGCTCCATATTAGAGTTATGTCTGCTACCTATCATCCCGTCTGCAACAACACACGAGAGAAGGCTTTCAACTGCAGCAAGAATTGCTATTGTGAAGGCATCCGGAATAACTGCTTTCACAGTTTCAAAGGACAGCCCTGGCAATGACGGGGTGGGAAGCTTTGATGAAATATCGTAAAGATCACCAATCGTGAGAACCTCAAGATCAAGAAACTTAACAAGAAGCGCCGATACAAGAATTGCAATAAGTGATGGCGGGATTTTCTTGAAAAGCTTTGGCAAAAGAACAAGAATAAGCAAGGTTACTCCACCAACTATTGCAGCCTGGAAATTTATTGTTTCTGCAGATGCAACAATTTCTTTGATTTTATCCACTGTTTCAATTGGTGAATGAGAAAAGCTCAGACCGAAGAAGTCTTTGATCTGACCGATAAAGATAGTCAGTGCAATACCTGCTGTGAAGCCTGTGGTAATGGTAAATGGGATGAATTTAATAAGACTTCCCAATTTGAAAAGCCCCATAAAAATGAGTATTATACCCGCTATTATTGTAGCGATAACAAGACCCGAAAAACCATTCGTGGCAATGATGCCTGCAACAATTGTTGCAAAGGCTGCCGTGGGTCCTGCAATCTGCACCCTGCTGCCACCCAAAAATGAGATAACAAAGCCCGCCACAATTGCTGTATAAAGACCCTGCTCCGGTGTAGCACCCGACGCCAGAGCAAGAGCAATGGAAAGCGGCAATGCAATAATTGCTACAATAATTCCGGATGTTAAATCTTTTACAAACTGTTGTTTAGAATATTTCTTTAAGGTTGAAAATAACTTTGGTTTAATTTTCTGCATAATAATCCCTTATTTTTTCTTTTTAACCTTCAGCATTGCCATCATTCGCTGAAGCTCAATTTCACTTCTTCTGTGCTCGGAAAGGCTTTCTGCATTACGGAGCTGCTCTCTATCCTTCTCAATTTCTCGTCTTGTACGTGCCTCATCAATATCCTCAGGCCATTCGCAGATATGAGAAAAAACCATAACATGATCAGGACGGACCTCCATAAAGCCATCTGCAACATAGGCTCTCCTGATTTCCCCGTTCACCTTAAGACGAACCTCTCCGGGAGTGAGGGCAGCCAACAACGGCTGATGTCCTGCGAGAACACACATTTCACCATCTGCAAGAGTGCAGACAAAGGATTCAGCTTTACCGAGAAAAAACTGTTTTTCAGGAGTGAACATTTCAAGTATAAATTCTGACATTCAACCACCGTCCTGCCTAAATTACATTAAAGCATTTTTGCTTTTTCTCTTGCTTCGTTGATATCACCCACCATAAAGAATGCTGCTTCAGGGATATCATCCACTTCACCGTCAACAATTTGACGGAAGCTTTCAATTGTATCCTTTAAAGGGACAAATTTACCTTTAATTCCTGTGAATCCTTCAGCCACATTCATTGGCTGTGACAAGAACCTCTGTATCTTTCGCGCTCTGTAAACAACTGCTCTGTCCTCTTCGGAAAGCTCTTCCATACCGAGAATTGCGATAATATCCTTGAGCTCTGTGTATCTCTGTAAACATTCCTGCACCTTTCGTGCAACTGCATAGTGGAGTTCACCTACAATTTCAGGCTCCAGTGCACGGCTTGAGGATTCAAGTGGATCAACTGCAGGATAAATACCAAGCTCGGATATGCTTCTTGATAAAACCGTGGTTGCATCAAGATGTGTGAATATTGTTGCAGGAGCAGGGTCTGTAAGGTCATCTGCAGGGACATAAACAGCCTGCACGGATGTAATTGAGCCGTCCTTGGTGGAAGCAATACGTTCCTCAAGAGCGCCCAGCTCATTAGCAAGTGTGGGCTGATAGCCAACAGCACTCGGAAGTCTTCCGAGCAGGGCTGAAACCTCGTTACCCGCCTGAACATATCTATAGATATTATCTATAAAGAGAAGAACATCCTGTTTCTTTTCATCGCGAAGATATTCTGCCATGGTAAGGCCTGTAAGGGCAATTCGCATTCTGCTGCCCGAAGGCTCATTCATCTGACCGAAAGCAAGAACAGCCTTATTGATAACACCACTCTGCTCCATGTCGCTCATAAGCTCGTTACCCTCACGACTTCTTTCACCAACACCGGTGAAAACAGAATAGCCACCGTGATTAACATCAATGATATGAATCATTTCCAGTATAAGAACAG